>DASQTR010000191.1:0-9470 GCA_035641795.1 Ilumatobacter sp. | reverse complement strand
CCACAAGGAGAACGTCACGAGCGACGGGCGGCTGCGGCCGATCGACGAGTTGGCGGCGCGGTTCGCCGGCGTCGGCGACAGCCCGATCGTCTACTGCGGCAGCGGTGTCACCGCGTGCCACAACCTGTTGGCGATGTCGCTGGTCGGGATCGCCAGGGCGCGCCTGTACCCCGGCTCGTGGAGCGACTGGTCGAGTGATCCGGCGCGACCGGTCGCAACCGGAGAGTGAGTTCCGGGAACACGCGAAGAAGTCAGGTGGGCGAGCGTCGAAGCGAAGCGGAGACGGCGAGCTCCGAGGCGTTGGCCCGATTGTCAGGGCCAGATGGTGTCGGATTCGGCCGGTACGGGCGGCTCGCCGGCACCCTGCACGGACTGGTCGACGTCGATCAGGTTGCCGGTCATCACCCCCGACTCGTCGGAGAGACAGAAGGCGATCAGGTTGGCGACCTCCCATGGCTTGACGAGCCGGCCGAACGGTCGCCCGGCCTCGGCGACCTCGAGCCAGTTGTCGGGCGCGCCGTCGTAGGTGATCTGGGTGCGATGCTCCGACTCGGTGTCCATCCAACCCGGATTGACCTGATTGACGCGGATGCGGTGGCGCATGAGGCCGTAGGCGAGGTTGCGGGTCATGATCGCCAGCGCCCCTTTCGACATCGCGTAGGCGGTCAGTTTCGTAGCGCCGCCATAGCCGGCGGTCGAGCCGACGTTGACGATCGAACCGTGCACGCCCTCGCGGACCATCAGCCGCGCCGCGGCTTGGATCAGGAAATACGGCGCCTTGACGTTGATCGTCATCTGCGTGTCGAAGTGCTCGGGCGTGTCGGTGAACAACGTCGCCCGGGACGTCGCGGCGGCGACGTTGACGACACCGTGCACGGCGCCGAACTTCTGGTCGCAGGCCTCGACGATGGCCTGCGGCGTAGACGCCTCGGCGATGTCACACTGGACGAACAGTGTGGGGGTGCCGAGTCCGGTCAGCTCCGATGCCAGTGCTTCGCCGCGGTCGGCGGAGCGACCGGCGAGCACGAGGCCCGTCGCTCCGCGCTCGACCAGCTTGCGGGCGACGGCCTCGCCGAGCCCCTGTGTTCCGCCGTTGATGATCGTGACGCTCATGGTTCGTCCCCTTCGATCAGACGAGTCGCTGGGCCTGCTTGCCCGATTCCATGTGCTCGTGGGCGTCGACCACTGCCTGGCGTCCGCTGACCTCTGGCACGCCGACCTCCCAGAAGATCCCGCCCTCGGTCCAGTCGAACTGGGTCGTCTTGACTGCGATCACGTACGTGCGCTCCGCGGCCCGAGCCCGCTGGAAGGCGGCCTCCAGCTCTGCGAGGGTGGTGACGGTCTCGGCCTCACAGCCCATCGATCGGGCGTGCGCGGCGAAATCGATGTCGACCAGTTCCTTGTGGCGCGTGTCGGTGTAGAGGTTGTTGTATCCCGCGCCGCCCTGGTTGACCTGGAGCCGGTGGATCACTGCGAAGCCGCCGTTGTCGCAGACGATGACGATCAGCTTGTGGCCGGTGAGGACCGACGAGAACAGGTCGGAGTTCATCATCATGTACGAGCCATCGCCGAGCAACACGATCACCTCGCGGTCGGGCATCGCCATCTTGGCGCCCCATCCGCCGGAGATCTCGTAACCCATGCACGAGAAGCCGTACTCGCAGTCGTAGCTGTCGAGGCCCTTTGCCCGCCAGCCACTGTTGAGCTCGCCCGGCAGTCCACCTGCAGCCGACACGCAGTAATCGGTGGGCACCGCGTTGCGGTCGACCACACCGATCACCTGCGCGTACGTCGGCACGCTGCCCTCCGTCGGCGCCGCGATCTTGTCGATGTACGTGTGGTAGGCGTGGGTTTCGCGGGCGGCGCGGTCGACCCAGTCCTCCGAGCCCGTCCACTCCGTGAGCAGGGGCGTCAATTCGAGCAGCGCCTCTCGGGCGTCGCCCACCACCGGTGCACTCGAGTGCTTGATGGCGTCGAAGCCGGCGGCGTTGATGCCGACGAACCGCGCCCCGCGATCGAAAGCGGTCCACGAGCCGGTGGTGAAGTCCTGGAGCCGCGTACCGACCGCGATGACGACGTCGGCCTCCGCAGCGAGCGCGTTGGCCGACTGGCAACCCGTCACACCGACCGGCCCCGAGTTGAGCGGATGGGCGGCGAGCAGCGTCGCCTTGCCGGCAACGGTTTCGACGACCGGGATCCTGAAGTGTTCGGCGAACGCCTGAAGTTCCGACTCGGCGCCCGAGTAGTGCACACCGCCGCCGGCGATGATCAGCGGTCGCTCGGCTGACCGGATGACCGCGGCTGCACGGTCAAGCTGGCGGCGGTCGGCGCGTGGCCGTTTGATCTCGTGGATGACCACGTCGAAGAAGTTGTCCGGGTACTCGAACGCCTCGGCCTGGACGTCCTGCGGGAGGCCCAGGAACACCGGCCCGCAGATCGCCGGATCGAGCATGGTCGCCACCGCATGCGGCAGCGAGTGCACGACCTGTTCGGGGCTGACGATGCGGTCCCAGTAGCGCGTGACCGCCTTGAACGCGTCGTTGACGGACATCGACGGATCGTGGAAGTGCTCGACCTGCTGCAGGACGGGGTCGGGAATGCGACTGCGGAAGGTGTCGCCGGACATGAGCAACAGCGGCAGCCGGTTGGAGTGGGCGACGGCGGCGGCGGTGACCATGTTCGTCGCCCCGGGGCCGATCGACGACGTGGCGATCATGATCTGGCGGCGGCGCATCGCCTTGGCGAAACCCACGGCAGCGAGCGCCATGCCCTGCTCGTTCTGGCCGCGCCACGTGGGGAGCTCGTCGCGCGCCTCCTCGAGCGCCTGCCCCAGGCAGGTCACGTTGCCGTGCCCGAAGATCGCGAACACGCCGGGAAAGAGCGGCGCCTCACGGCCGCCGATCGTCGTGCGCTGGGCGATCAGGTACTTGACGATCGCCTGGGCGGTGGTGAGCTTCATCGGTCTCTCCTAAGTGATCTTGACGACAGCGTTGGGACGCACGATGCCGGCGGCGCGTTCGATGGCGCCGGCGACATCGCCGTCTGGTGGGTACAGCAGGGCGCGACCGACGACAAGCCCGCGCACGTTCGGAACCTCCATCGCCGCGGCCCACGACGCGTACGTCGCCTCCGGGTCGGAGCCTGGCGTGCCGCCGAGGATCAGCGCCGGCAGCGTGGTGCACGACAGCATGCGGTGTGGGTTCTTGCCGGCGGGAACCTTGAGCCAGGTCGCAGTAGAGGTCGAGCCGAGGCCGGAGGCGACAGCCACCGCGCGTAGCAGCGCATCCTCGTCGTCGAGCAGCCGCGCCTTGCCGGTCGTCGGTTCGTGGTGGTACGGCAGCGGCTCGACCATGATCGGCAGACCGAGGGCGGCGCACTCGTCGACGGCGCGGGCGCAGGCCTCGAGCGTCGGCGCGGTGCCGGCGTCGTCGTCGGCGAGCCGCAGCAGCACCTTGCCACCGTCGAGGGCATGGGTCGCCAGCGCTGCGGCACTGTATGCGGTCATCCGGTCGTCGAGCTCCCAGGCGGCGCCCATGATCCCGCCCCGGTTCATCGTGCCGAAGGCGAGCTTGCCGTCGAGCGCGCCGAGCAGAGCCAGGTCTTCCATGATGTCGGCGCTCGCCAGTACGCCGTCGCAGCCGGGATGCTCCAACGCCACCATCAGCGCTTCGAGCGTGCGCCGCCGATCGGCCATCGCGAACGGATCGCCGGGCACCCCGAGCATGCCGCGCGCCGTGTGATCGGCGGCGACGATGAACAGCTTGCCGTCGGTCAGGAGCGGCCGCCGGCGACGCGTGCGCAAGCGTTCGAGCGCGAGATGCGGTTGCTCCGCCCGCGTGTGGACGAGGTGCAGCCAACGCGCGTCATCCAAGTACGGCATCCAGGTCCTCCTGGAACGGCATGTCGTCGGCACACATGAGGCGTGAGGCGACGATCGCGCCGGCGGCGTTGCCGGCGCGCACACAGCGCAGGATGTCCCAACCGGACAGCAATCCGTGACACAGCGCGCCGCCGAAGGCATCGCCGGCCCCGAGTCCGCACACCACCTCGACGGGATACGGCGCGACCTGTTCGCGGACGCCGTCGGCGGTGGCGACGAGCACGCCGTCGCCTCCCAGCTTCACGATCGCTGCCGAGAGACCGCGCGCCAGCAGCTTCTCGGCGGCGCGGTCGGGGTCGCGCTCGCCGACCGCCACCTCGCATTCGGCCCGATTGCCGATTGCCATCGTCACGTGATCGAGCACCTGGTCGAGTTGGGCGGTTGCGGCAGCGGGCGAGCGCCAGAACTGAGGACGCCAATCGAGGTCGAGCACCGTATGGGTGCGCCGCGACCGCCACGCGAGCAGATCGTGGATCGTCGTGCGGCTGGGTTCCGCCGACAGGCACGAGGTCGGGAACCAGAGGATCGGCACCGATTCGACGACCTGCCGGTCGACGTCCCCGCTTTCGATCGTCATGTCCGGCGCCTGCGGCGAGCGGTAGAAGACGATCACAGGCTCGCCCGGATCCTCCATCGTGGCGAAGGCGAGCGGTGTCGGTAGCGAAGGGTGAGTGCCCACGAACCGCGTGTCCACCCCGAACGTCTTGTCGAGCGCCCACCGCACGTACTCCCCCATCGGGTCGTCGCCGAGCCGCGTGAACACAGCCGCGTGGTGGCCGAGCCGGGCGGTGGCGACCGCGACGTTGGTCGCCGTCCCGCCGACCGACTTGCGGAACGAACGGACTTCGTTGAGCGGCACACCGAGCTGCTCCGCGTACAGGTCGACGCTGATCCGTCCGACGGTCAGCAGCTCGATCGAGTCGCGGCCGTGTGACGCGTCGCTCATGCTGCGCCCCGTTGGAGTGATCGCAAGTAGGACAGGCTGCGGGCGACACCGAGCACCGGTCCTTCACCGGCGGGCGGCTCGCCGTCGGCGAGGGCGACGTCGGTCTCCATGACGTACCACCCCTCGTAGCCGCCCGTTTCCAGCGCCTCGACCACCTCGGCGATGTCGACGATCCCGTCGCCGATCGACGGGAACAGGCCGGCCTGGGTGGCGCTCATCAGACCCAGCTCGCCGGCTCGCAGTCGATCGGCCACCTCACCGTCGACGTCCTTCAGGTGGACGATGCCGATCCGGTCGATCTGGTCGCGCGCCACGCGCACGACGTCGGTGCCACCGATGGTGAGGTGACCGGTGTCGAAGCAGAACTGAACTCCGGAGCTTTCGAGGAAGCGGTCGAACTCGTCCGCTGTTTCGATCAACGTGTCGACGTGCGGATGAACCACCTGGGTCAGCCCGTGGGCGCGGCAGATCGCCTCGACGCGGTCGAGGTTGGCGAACAGCTCGGCCCACGCTTGATCGGTCATCGCCGGGCGGAACCAGTCGTCGAGGCTGCCCACGGCGGCGGTCACGAAGTAGGTGCCACCGGCCGCCTCCATGTTGGCGGCCACGTCCTCGGCGATCGCCAGCGTGGCGTCGCGCTGGTCAGGGTCGTGCAGCACCAGCGCGACGAAGCCGCCCAGCATCTGCATGCCGTACTCCGCGAGCTTGGCGCGCTGGGCGGTCGGGTCGGTGGGCAGCCATCCGAGCGCTCCCTGCTCCATGGCGGTGATTCCCAGGCCGCGCGCCTCGGTGAGCACCCGATCGACGGGCAGTTGCAGGCCCCAGCCCGGCGCCTCGCAGATGCCCCAGGAGATAGGAGCGGCGGCGACTCGATCGAGGAAGCTGACTCGGGACACGGCGACTCCTAGCTATTCGTCTCTGTGATGTTCGTATCTGTGGGTTTCGTGCCTGTGCTGCTCGTCTCGGCGCTTTGGCGCGACACGAGGCCGTCGGCGCCGGTCATCGGACAACGCCGATCCGATGCCATCGTCTCCCACGACTGGCGCACCCAGTGGTGGGTCGGATCGTCACAGAACGCCATCGAGCGCTCGCCGCCAGGGCCGGCCAGCACGTTGAGGTAGTACATCGTGTACCCAGGTGCGGCGACGCACGGTCCGTGGTAGCCGCGGGGGATCAGGTACACGTCGCCGTCCGCCACGATGAGGTTGTCGTCGATCCGGCCGTCGCCGGTGTACGTACGGTGCAGGCCGAACCCCGTCGGTGCGTAGTCGACCGACCCGGCGACCCCGATGCGGAAGTAGTAGATCTCCTCGTTGTTGACGGGGCATTCGGGCGAGTCGTCGTGCTTGTGGGGCGGGTAGCTCGACCAGTTGCCGTCGGGGGTGAGCAGCTCGACGCACATCAGGCGATCGGCGTGCGACCATGCCTCCGGGCTGCCGAAGTTCGTGACCTGGCGCGTCGCCGGTCCGGCGCCGCGGATCTCGATCGCGACGTCGGCGGCGGCGCCGTAGCGGGCCGGCAGCCGACGGTCGCACTTGGCGGACGGCAGAGCGACCTCGCCGCCGCGCTCGGAGGTGATCGTGAGCTCCGTGTCGCGGCCGACATAGAGGAAGTCGGTGACGCGGGCGAACACGCTCGAACGGCCCTGGAGCCGGAACGTGTCGCCGTCGATCTCCACGGTGATGCCTTGCGCCGACAGCGGCAGTAGGAACACCTCGGTGTCCCCTGTCGCAACGGTGCGCGTCTCGCCGTCCCCGAACGCGAGCACGCGCAGTCCCGAATAGCGCCAACCCGCCTCGTCGGCTGTCAGCAGCACCGGATCGTGGCCGCGTGCCAGCGAACCCGCCGGGATGTGTCGACGACTCATACCGACATCATCCCGCGTGCGATGCCTGCCGGCCATGCCGACGACAGCGGGCCTCGCTCAGATCTCCGACACGTCGACGGTTCGGCGTCCGGCATTGCTGCGGACCGCGGCCTCCGCCAGGATCAGCGCTTGCAGGCCCGACTCGCCGTCGGGCTGAGGCGGTCGGCCGTCGTTGACGGCGGCGACGAACGCCGCCACCTCGGCGTAGTAGGCGGGCATGTAGCGCTCGATGAAGAAGTTCATGAGCGGCGGACGCTGAAAGCCGTGCCCGCCGGCGACCTCGACCGTCGACTCGTGGAGGTTGTCTGCCCGCACCATGCCCTTCGAGCCGTGGACCTCGATTCGTTGGTCGTACCCGTAGCTGGTACGGCGAGAGTTGGAGATCTGGGCGATCTTGCCGGACGCCGTCACCAGTGTGACCGCCGCCGAATCGATGTCGGGCACACCGCCGATCGCGGGGTCGACGAGCACGGAACCGACCGCCGTGACCGAAGCCGGCTCCTCGCCGAGCAGGAAGCGGGCCATGTCGAAGTCGTGGATCGTCATGTCGCGGAACAGCCCACCAGAGCGCGCCATGTACTCCAGCGGCGGCGGTCCCGGGTCGCGAGACGTGATCGAGACCATCTCCACCTCGCCGATCTCGCCGGCGTCGATGCGGGCGCGGGCGGCGCGGAAGTTGGGGTCGAAGCGGCGGTTGAACCCGACCATCAACCGCGCCTTGCGATCTGCGACCACGCCCAAGCACTCCCGCACGCGATCGACGGAGAGATCGATCGGCTTCTCGCAGAAGATCGCCTTGCCGGCGATGGCCGCTTGCTCGATCAGGTCGGCGTGCACGTCGGTCGGGGTGGTGATGAACACCGCGTCCACGTCGGCGTCGGCGATGATCTCGTCGATCGAGCCCACCTTGGCGTCGTAGGCGGCGGCGAGCGCGGACGCGGCGTCGGGCAGGACGTCGGCCACGGCCACGAGCCGGGCGCCGGGCGTGCCCGAGATCGCGGCCGCGTGGACCTTGCCGATCCTGCCCGCGCCGAGCAGGCCGATCGTCAGCGTTCTTGTCGCCATGCGAAGTCCTTTCGTTTCGGTGGAAGCTCGTGTGCCGGAACGTCAGCCGCGCGACTCGAGGTAGTCGACGAACTCCGCGTGCACGTGGTCGTCCACGGGCACGATGTGCTCTAGCTGCGGATAGTCACCGCTCGTCACGTCGGCGACGAACTCGCGGAACGCACCTTCCCGTTCTGCCTGCAATCGCGCGTACTCGGAGCGGAAGTCCCGGTACTGCTTGGAGTGCCGGGGCGTCCACCAGTCGCTGTAGCCGAGGATGTCGGTCGAGAAGAGGTACTGGGCGTCGCCGCCCGTACCCGCGCCCATCGAGAAGAGCACGAGCGACGTGCGCTTCGCGATCTCCTCGGTGATCCGCGCCGGGACGACCTCGATCTCGGCCGCGAAGGCACCGGCGCTCTCGAGCGCCTTGACCTGCTGGTACACGAGCTTGGCGGTGTCGAGTGTCTTGCCGACCGCCTTGAAGCCGCCGGTCCAGGTGCGGCGAGAAGGGATCAGTCCCACGTGGCCCACGATGGGCACGCCTTCCTCTGACAGTCGTTCGACGATCTGCGTGCTGGCCGCGCAGTAACAGCAGTCGCCACCGATGCGCATCGCGTCGTGGGCGCCGCGCAGGTAGTCGTCGGTCGTCTGCAACTGGCCGTACTGCAGACCAACCTGCACGAAGACGTCCCCGGCCGCTTCACGCATTCCCGCGTCCCAGATCGGGGTCTCGATCGACAGCACATCGATTCCGGCGGCGGCACAGGCGCGAGCCTCCTCACGGTTCTCGATGTGGACCATCGTCATCTGGCGCCTGCCCTTGTTGGCGCGGATGTCGGCGACGGTCGGACGCGTGCGGTTCATGGGTGCCCTTTCGTGGGGACGCGCGGACGACGATTTCTAGCGCATGCGGCGCGGCGCGGTGACCCCGACGGTCAGCGCGGGATCTGTCCGTGAACCCAGACCGGAATGTTCATCGGCATCAGGTTCCAGGCCCAGATCCAGTCCATGGCCGGCACGCTGACCCGTACGCAGCCGTGCGAGGCGGGGTAGTTGGGGATGCTGTTCGAGCCGTGCACGGCCTCGCCGCCGGAGAAGTACTTCGGCCGGTAGATCTTCCCGAGATCACCTTCCCACCATCCCTGGGCGAGCTCGCGATACACGTCGTGCAGACCGTTGCGGGTGACCGAGTCACCGATCTGGCGCTCGCCCGGCGTGTTCTTGTCGGGCTCGTCGTACGGGATCTCGCTGCCGGTCGACGTGTTGAGGATCCACTCGGTGCGGCCGTCGGTCACGAAGAACAGCAGCTGCTTGGACTTGTCGATCTCGACCAGCGTGCCGGCGTCGGCGCTGGCCCTCGGTCGCTCGGTGATGCCCGACATCACGGCCGCCGTCTCCGACCCCAGCGTGCCGTCGGCAGCGAGCCCGTAGTACTTCTGGAACGCCATCACCGCCTGCTGGGTCGTCAGGTCGTAGTTGCCGTTGGCCTCCTGCAACCAGAAGCCGAGCTCGAGCAGACGCCACTGCGCCCGCTCGGTCGAGGCGCCGTCGCCGCGACCCACCCCTTCGACAGGCGGGTCGGCGACCGGGACCGACGGCGGGAGGGTCGTGGTGGTGGTGGAGGTCGACGTGGTCGTGGTCGTCGACGTCGTCGTGCTGGTGCTCGTGCTGGTCGACGTCGTGGTGGGCGGCAGCGTCGTCGTGGTGGTCGTGGTAGCGGGCGTGAGCGTCGT
>DASQTR010000190.1:0-7656 GCA_035641795.1 Ilumatobacter sp. | reverse complement strand
TCACGCCCGCCAGCCGGAGCGCCGGATAGAAGCGGTTGCCCGGATGCGCGAAGTGGGTCGACGTCGCCGCCGTCCAGAGGCCGGGATTGATGCCCACGAACAACAGTTTCAGCCCCGGGCCAACGAGGTCGGGAACGCTCTTGTCGCGGAACGCTTCCAGCTCGGCACGCGTGAAACCCATCAACTCGAGGGTAGGCGGCGGGAACGAGACTGAGTCGATGGCGCACCTGTACTGGCCGCTGTTCGACGTCGTCGTTCGCACGCCGCGGCTCACGCTCCGCTACGTCGACGACGTGCTCGGCGTCGAGCTGGCGACGCTCGCTGCGGCGGGAATCCACGACGCCGACACGATGCCGTTCGCCCTGCCGTGGACCGACGCGCCGTCACCCGAACTGGAGCGCAATGCGCTGCGCTTCTACTGGCGCTCGCGGGCGCAGACCTCGCCAGAGGCCTGGAACCTGTTGTTCGTCGTACTGGAAGGCGACGAGGTGGTGGGGTCGACCAGCCTCGGCGCCGAGGGCTTCCCGGTGGTGCGCACATTCGAGACCGGTTCGTGGCTCGGCCGACGCTTCCAGGGCCGGGGACTCGGCACAGAGATTCGGATCGCGACGTTGCATCTCGGCTTCCTCGGACTCGACGCGCTCGAAGCGCGCACCGGTGCATTCGACGACAATCTGGCGTCGCTGGCAGTGACGCGCAAGCTCGGCTACGAGCCGAACGGCGTGGCCGTGCACGACCGGCGCGGCGCACGCGCCCAGAGCCACCGATTCCGGATGAGCCGCGAGCACTTCCTCGACCAACTGCGCCGAGCCGACATCGAGATCGACGGCGACATCGCGGCGCGTCAGTTGCTGGGGATCGAGACCCTCAGCGGGTGAGCTCGGCGACCAGCTCGTGCAACGGCTCGCTGTGGTCGCGGAGCAACGGCAGTCCCGCCGCCTCCAACGCCACATTGGCGAGCACGCTGTTGGCCGGGCGCGGGGCCGGCCGGGGCGGCATCAGCTCGGCGGCCGTGACGGGCCGCACCACGTCGGCGTCTCCTCCGGCCGCTTCGACGATCTCCCGCGCGAACTCGAACCAGCTCACGGCGCGCTGGTTGGTGACGTGGAACACGCCGTGGCAGCGCTGCACAGCGAGCTCGCGAACGGCAACGACGAGATCGGCGGTGAACGTCGGGCACCCGCGCTGGTCGGTCACGAACCTCAACGGCGCATCGGCGCCCAGCAGCCGCAGAACGGTCTTGACGATGTTCCCGCCGGCTGCGCCACACAGCCACGACGTGCGAACGATCGTCGCCGCGTCACCTGCGGCGAGCTCGCCGGCGAGCTTGGAGCTGCCGTACACGGAGAGCGGGTTTGGCGCGTCGTCCTCGCGGTACGCCCGGTCGAGCGCGCCGTCGAAGACGTAGTCGGTGCTCATCTGGACGAGATGAACGCCGGTCCGCTCGCACGCGTCGCGCAGCGACCCCACGGCCTGGGCGTTGTCGCGAAACGCCCGCTGGGGATCGCTCTCGCAGGCGTCGACCGCGGTCCAGGCGGCGGCATTGACGACGACGTGGGGGCGATGCGCGGTGACCGCGTCAGATACTGCGCGGGAGTCGCCGACGTCGAGCTGCGCCCGGTCGAGGGCGACGACGGTGTCGCCGGCGGCTGCGCAGTGGCGGGCGAGCTCCCAGCCGAGCTGCCCACCCGCACCCGTGACGAGCACCCGCATCAGGCGAGCCCGGCGCGGGCCTTGAGCGGCTCCCACCAGGCGCGGTGATCGCGGTACCAGTCGACCGTTTGTGCCAACCCCGTCTCGAAGTCGCGCTCGACCTTCCAACCGAGCGCGGTGATCTTGTCGATCTCGACGCTGTATCGCCGGTCGTGCCCGAGCCGGTCGGGGATCCACTCGATGAACGATTCCTCGCGCCCTGTGAGCTCGAGCAGCCGCGTCGTGATCTCGCGGTTGGTGATCTCGTTGTGCGCGCCGATGTTGTAGATCTCGCCGACGACACCCCGTTCCAGGACGAGATGCGCGGCACGGTTGTGATCCTCGACATGGATCCAGTCGCGGACGTTGCCGCCGTCGCCCATCAGCGGCACGCGCTTGCCGTCGAGCAGGTTGGTGGTGAAGAGCGGGATCAGCTTCTCCGGGAACTGGTACGGGCCGTAGTTGTTGGAGCACCGGGTAACGACCACGGGGAGCCCGTACGTGGTGTGGTAGCTGAGCGCGATCAGATCGGAACCTGCCTTGGCGGCCGAGTAGGGCGAGCGTGGCGTCAGCCGGTCGTCCTCGTGGAAGGAACCGGACTCGATCGAGCCATACACCTCGTCGGTCGAGATGTGCAGGAATCTCCCCACGCCGACCTGGCGCGCCACGTCGCACAGCACGCTCGTACCGAACGTGTTGGTGGTGACGAACGCGTACGGATCGACGATCGAGCGGTCGACGTGCGACTCGGCGGCGAAGTGCACCACCGCGTCATGACCGCCGAGGTTGGCCAACACAGCATCCGGGTCACAGATGTCGCCGCGCACGAAACGGCAGCGGCGGTCGTCGAGCACGTCCCGGATGTTGTCGAGGTTGCCTGCGTACGTGAGCTTGTCGAAGACGGTGATCTCGTGATCGGTGTTGGCGAGCGCCCAGCGCACGTAGTTGGAGCCGATGAAGCCGGCGGCGCCGGTGACGAAGAGCTTCATGGCGCCACCGCCGCGAACGCGGGAGCGTCGCGATCCTTGGTGGACAGGTAGCGCGGATCCGCGGGGTCGAACGCCAGCGGCCACCGATCGGCGACGAGTGGATCGAGCGGGTTGAACGCCACCCCCGGCATCGTCGGTGACCATTCGTGGTCGAAGCAGTAGGCGTACTGCGTCCCCGAAGTGAGCGCCTGGAAGCCGTTGGCGACGCCTGGGGGCACCAGCACCTGCACCCCCGGCTCGAGGTCGACCTCGTCCACGAACGCGAACGTCGGCGATTCGGGTCGGGCATCGACGTACAGGCCGAGGGCGCGGCCGTGGGCGACGGTGACGAGCTTCGTCATCGACTCGCCGTGCATGCCCCTCACCGCACCGGGCCGGCTGGTCTCGGTGAGGTTCACCTGTTCGATGCGGCCGAGGGCGACGGCAGCCGCCTCGAATGCCGAACGCCGGAACAGTTCGCGCACGGTGCCCCGGTCGTCAGTCACCTGCTTCATCGTGACGACGACGAGCCCGTCGATCGCGCCGGTTCGCGTGGCGAAATCGACCATGGGCATCACTCGACGTCGATCTGGCAGTGGTCGCCGATCATCAACCGCAACGCGCGTGGCTTCTGACGGCTGCGCTGCACAGTGGTGTGCGAGCCGATCAGGCTGTCCTCGAGCCGGGCGATGCCGACGATCGTCGAGCCATCCATCACGACGGAGTGCTCGACCTCCGAGCCCTCCACACTGCACCCCGCACCGATCGCCGAGTATGGCCCGATGAAGCTGTTCTCGACCCGCGTGTCGGCGCCGATCACGACCGGCCCGCGGATCGTCGAGTTGATCACCATCGCGCCGGCCGCGACCCGGACGCGACCGTCGATCGACGACGACTCGTCGACCTTGCCTTCGATCGCCGGGACGACCTTCTCGAGCAGCAGCCGGTTGGCCTCGAGCAACGGCGTCAACTTCCCGGTGTCGATCCACCAACCGGTGAGCAGTTCGCATCGCACGCGCTCGCCGCGATCGACCAGCCATTGGATGGCGTCGGTGATCTCGAGCTCGCCCCGCGTCGACGGCTGGATGGCAGCGACGGCGTCGTGGACACGGGCGGTGAAGAGGTACACGCCGACCAACGCCAAGTCGGTCGGCGGGTCGGCCGGTTTCTCGACCAAGGCCATCACGTGCCCATCGGCGTCGAGTGTGGCAATGCCGAAGCGGTGGGGGTCGGGCACCCGCTTCAACAGGATCTGTGCAGCCGGCGGTTCGTCACCGGCGCGAGCCGACTCGAACGCCGCCACGAAGGCGGCCAGATCCTGCTCGAGGAGGTTGTCGCCGAGGTACATGACGAAGTCGTCGTCGCCGAGGAAGTCACGTGCGATGAGCACACAGTGGGCGAGCCCGAGGGGGGCGTCCTGCGGCACGTAGGTGATGGCCGCGCCGAACCGGCCGCCGTCGCCGAGCGCTTCCATGACCTCTGCTCGGGTGTCGCCGACGATGACGCCGATCTCCGTGATCCCGGCGGCCACCATGGCCTCGATGCCGTAGAAGAGGATCGGCTTGTTGGCAACGGGCACCAGCTGCTTGGCACGCGTGTGTGTGATCGGCCGCAGCCGGGTTCCGGCCCCGCCGGCGAGGATCAGCGCCTTCATGACGGCCGCAGCCTATATGGAGGCGCGTCAGCCGGAACCGGAGGCTTCGGCCTCGAGCGCAGGATCGAGCGTCGGGTCGGTCGTCGTCTCGAGCGCCGGGTCGGTCGTCGTCTCGAACTGCGTCGGCGCCGGGCCCTCGCCGCGGAAGTAGGCGAGCAAGCTGTCGGCGCCGTCACCGAGGCGCAGCACGGCGGCGTCGCCCACCGTGTCGTTGTACACGGGCAGGGCGTAGGTGTGGAGCCCCTGCTGTGCGGCCTGGCGCAGGGCTTGCGCGGCCTTGATCGGATTGAGTCGCGGATCGATCCGAACCGACTGCGTGACGGCCTGGATCGTGTCGCCGGCGCTGAACGGCGAGGACTCGATGTCGTGCAGCAGGCCGTTCACCGCCTCGCGGATGAACAGCTGCTGGCGTTCGATGCGGCCGAGGTCGGCGCGGGCATCCATCGTCCAGTCCGACCCGTCCCACTCCTCGTAGTAGCGGCTGCGGGCGTAGGCGAGCGCCATCTCACCGTTGAGCACCTGGCAGCCCGGCTGCAGGTTGAGCCCGCTGTGGATGTCGCGGGCGGCCTTGTACGCGCACACCTGCACGCCGCCGATGCGGTCGACGATGTCCTTGAAGCCGAGGAAGTCGACCTCCACGTAGTGGTGGATCGGGATGCCGAGTGACTGCGACACGGTCGCCGCCAGCCGTTCCGGACCGTCGTTGTAGGCGCTGTTGATGCGTTGGCTGTCGCCGGTACCGGGGATCTCGACCCAGAGGTCGCGGGGCAGGCTCATCAGCGCCGCTCCGCCGTTGCGCTCCTGACGCAGGACCATGATGGTGTCGCTGCGCTTGCCACCGACGAGTTCGGTGTCGCCGACATAGGCATAGTCGTCGGTGCCGGCGAGGATGCCTTCGCGGGAGTCGGATCCCACGAGCAGATAGTTCTCGGCCGGGTACTCGGCGTCGTCACCCGGAACGTCGGCGAGGATCCCGTCGAGCCCATCGATGCGCTCGACGTCGGACGTGCGCGCGTCGGCCGCACGCAGCACGCCGGCGGCACCGCCGATGCCGATCGCGGCGACGATGAGAATCATCAACGGCAAGGGGGAACGGCGGCGACGCCGCGGCGGAGCGACGGTCGTGCGGGGGGTCACCCTGAAAACGGTACCCGGACGCCTTCGGTGATAGGCGTCAATGCGCGATGGACCCAGGTCACAGCTCGCCGGGCGAGACCTTGCTGCCCAAATCCACCAGTCACATCTCGCGGAGGTGCACGACGTCGCCGGCGTCGATGTGATGCGTGATCGCGCACTCATCCACGACCTGCAGGCTGCCGTCGAGGGCGACGTCGACGGCGCGCCCCACGACGTCACCTGACGGCAGCTCGACGCGGACGCGCCGGCCCAACGTCTCGAGCAGCGCCCGATATCGCCCATGGATGTCCGAACCGTGAAGCCGATGCAGCGCGCGCAGCAGTTCCGTCAGGACGGTCAACGGCTCGACGCCCGGGTCCAGGCGCGCGGCTCCGTCCGGTGCCCAGCCCACGTTCAGCCCGATACCCACGACCACTGCGCCGGCCGGCGAACGCTGAGCCAGCACGCCGGCCAGCTTGCGACCGTCCAGCAGCACGTCGTTGGGCCACTTCAGCCGAGCATGCATCCCGATCATCGCCGCAACCGCGTCGACGGCTGCGATGCCGATCGCGCGCGTCAGGTCGCCGGGATCGTCGGGCACTTCCTTGAAAAGGATCGAGGTGAGCAGGTTGACGCCGGATGGTGCGACCCAGGTCCGGTCGAGCCGGCCGCGACCGGCCGTCTGATGTCCGGCGACCAGCACCGTGCGATCATCGGCTTCGGCGAGCGCCAGCAGGTCGGCGTTCGTGCTCCCTGTCTCGGCGACATACCAGACCGACCAGCGACCGGTCGCGGCGACCGTCGGATCGGGCAACTGGAGCGGCCGCCACGCCGCTGGCATCGGCGGGCGGCGACCATGGTCCTGACCGTCCACGCCACCTACATTTGCAGCCGTGCTCCAGAAGATCCTGATCGCCAACCGTGGCGAGATCGCGGTCCGAGTGATTCGCGCCGCGCGAGAGCTGGGCATCCGGACCGTGGCGGTGTACTCCGAGCTCGACCGCAACGCGTTGCACGTACGCGCCGCCGACGAGGCGTACGCGCTGGGCGGCAGCACCGCGGCCGAGAGTTACCTCAACACCAAGGCCATCCTCGACGTGATCGAGCGAAGCAGCGCCGACGCCGTGCATCCCGGCTACGGATTCTTCTCAGAGAATGCCGACTTCGCACGCGCCATCGCCGGCATCGGCGTCACCTGGATCGGTCCACCGCCGGAAGCGATCGACGAGATGGGCGACAAGGTGTCGTCCCGGCTCGCCGCCCAACGCGGTGGCGCGCCGATAGTGCCTGGCACGACGGAGTTCGCACAGAGCGCCGAGGACATCCGCAGCTTCGGCGAGGCCAACGGCTGGCCGATCTGCATCAAAGCGGCGTTCGGGGGCGGCGGGCGCGGCATGAAAGTCGTCGACGCCGCCGCCGACGTCGACGACGCGATGGCGTCGGCACAGCGCGAGGCGAAGGCGTTCTTCGGACGCGACGAGGTCTACGTCGAGCGCTACCTCACGTGGCCTCGCCACGTCGAAGTCCAGATCGTCGGCGATCAGCAGGGACACGTCGTGTGGGTGTCGACGCGCGACTGCTCCGCGCAGCGGCGCCATCAGAAGCTGATCGAGGAGGCGCCCGCGCCGGAGTTGCCGCCCGGTGTCGAGCAGGCGATGGGCGAAGCGGCGGTCAAGGCCGCCAAGGCGGTCGGTTACTACAACGCCGGCACGGTGGAGTTCATCTATCAGGATGGCGATTTCTTCTTCCTGGAGATGAACACTCGGCTGCAGGTGGAGCACCCGGTGACCGAGATGATCACGGGTATCGACCTCGTCGAGTGGCAGATCCGGGTCGCCGCCGGCGAGCCACTGCCGATGACACAGGACGAGGTGGCGGCGCGCCGCTACGGCCATGCGATCGAGGTGCGCATCAACGCCGAGGATCCGGCGGACGGCAAGTTCCTTCCGTCACCCGGTCGAATCACGACGCTGAGTCCGCCGATGGGGTTCGGCGTGCGGTTCGATTCGGGCTACGCGTCGGGCGACGAGATCAGCCAGTACTACGACAATCTCGTCGGCAAGCTGGTGGTGTGGGGCCGCGATCGCGACGTCTGCATCGCCCGCACGATCCGTGCCCTCGAGGATCTGGTGATCGAAGGCGTGGCGACGACGATCCCGGCCGACCTGGCGATCCTGCGCCACCCCGACTTAGCCAGTGTCGCCCATTCGACGAAGTGGGTCGAGC
>DASQTR010000189.1:0-13035 GCA_035641795.1 Ilumatobacter sp. | reverse complement strand
CGCTACACCGACAAGGGGTCGATGGCCACCATCGGGCGGCGGGCGGCCGTGGCCGAGATCCCCCTGCCGGGCGGTGGGGTGTTCCGGCTGTCGGGCACCCCCGGGTGGCTGGCCTGGCTCGGCCTCCACCTCGTCTACCTGATCGGCTTCCGCAACAGGGCCACCGTGCTGGTCAACTGGTCGTGGAACTACCTGACGTACGACCACAGCGCACGCACGCTCGTCGAGTCGACGACCCCGCGGAAGCAGCCGCGGTCATCCGCCCGATCGGCGTGACACGTATTTCCAGATCTCACTGAAGTCGCTGGCCGGCATGGCGTCCTCGCACGCGTTCCACACCGCACCGACCGCTTCGCTGACCTCGTGCGACGTGCCGACTTCGCGAGCGACGCTGTTGAACAGGCGCACATCTTTGGCCATCAGGCGCGTGTGGAACCCGGTGTCGTAGCTGCCGGTGAGCACCCGGTTGGGAAACTTGTCGTACGTTGCCGAGTTGCGGCCGGTCGAGACGTTCACCACGTCGAGCATCGTCTCGAGCTCGAGTCCGTAGGCCTGACCGAGCGCAAACGCCTCCGACGTGGCGGCGAGCGCGGTCGCCGACAGGAAATTGTTGAGCAGCTTCATCGCCTGGCCCTGCCCCGCCTGCTCACCCACGTGGAACAGGTTGCCGGCGAAGCTCGCCAGCACGTCGCGATGGGCTTCGAACACATCGGTGGGACCCGCGAACATCAGCGAGATCGTGCGCGCCCGCGCCCCTGCCACGCCGCCCGATACGGGACCGTCGGCGTAGGTGACACCGGCGCCAGCGAGCAGCGCATCAGCCCCCTGTGCCGCCACGGGACCGACCGTCGACAGGTCGATGACGACCGATGCCCGCCGATCCGTCAGGCCGGCGATCTGCTCCGCGATCGCCAGCGTGACGCGACCGTCGGGCACACTGAGGAACACCGTGTCGCTGGCACGCGCGACGTCGTCCACGGAGTCGACGCCGCGCACGCCTTCCGGCCTCCGATCGTTGGTCCCCGCGGCGTCGTAGCCCACGACCTGGAAGCCGGCGGCGGCGATGTTGGCCGCCATCGGCGCCCCCATGTTGCCGAGTCCCAGGAAGCCGTACACCGTGGCGGGCACGTCGTCCGCAGCGCTTGCTCCTCGCGCCGCGGTCGTCCTCGTCGCCGGCGCTTCCCTATGCGGTTCCGATCCAACGGCGCGGCCGTCCTCGACATCGCTCATCCGGTGGCGCCGTCGGTCGGGCCCGGATCGATGTGTTCGCTCTTGAGCACCTCGCGCGCGAGGCGGAATGCCTCGACACCAGCAGGAACGCCGGCGTAGACCATGATCTGGACGAGCGTGTCGCGCAATTCGTCGAGCGTGCACTCGTTGCGCAGCGCCCCACGGAAGTGGGTCTTGAACTCCTCGCCGCGGTTCAGTGAGGCGAGGATGCACAGGTTGTTGAGGCTTCGCTGCTTGTCACTCAACGCCGAGCGTCCCCACACCTCACCCCAGCAGTACTCGGTGACGAGCCTCTGGAACTCGATGTTGAACGCGTCTGCGGTGCTGAAGGCGCGGTCGACATAGTCGTCTCCCAGCACCCGACGCCGCGCCTCGAGCCCCGTGTCGAACTTGGCTTGGTCCATCGCCGTAACGTAGGCCGGTGGACGAGCCAGACTCCGTGCCGGACGACGTCGCGCCGTACGAGGTTTTCGCCGTCAAGTACGCGGAGCGCCAAGCGGTGCGCGGCGAGCACTTCCTCGGAGGCGACCCTCACCACGACGTCTCGATGCCGATGGACTACTTCGTGTGGGCGGTCACCGGTCCCGCCGGCACGTGGGTGGTCGACACCGGCTTCGGCACGCTCGATGCCGAACGCCGTCACCGCACCCTCCTACGGACCGCGGCGGATGGACTGGCGCTGATCGGTGTCGAAGCCGCAACAGTGAGCGACGTGGTGATCACCCACCTGCACTACGACCACGTCGGCGGATTCGACCAGTTTCCACAGGCGCGGTTCCACGTTCAGGACCGCGAGGTGGCATTCGCCACCGGTCGCCACATGACCGACCCCTCACAGCAGCACGCGTTCACGGCGAGGCACATCGCCGAGTTCGTGATCGCAGTGCACGACGGACGCGTGGTGTTCCATCACGGCGACGCCGAGCTTGCACCGGGACTCTCGGTTCACCACCTTGGAGGCCACACCGACGGTCTGCAGGTCGTTCGCGTCGCCACCAAAGAGGGATGGCTGGTGTTGGCGTCGGACGCGACGCACTACTACGAGAACATCGAACAGCGCCGCCCGTTCGCGATTGCATTCGACGTCGACACGATGGTCGCCGGCTTCGCCCGCGTCGAGCAGCTCGCCGGCGGGCGCGACATGTACATCCCTGGCCACGACCCCGAGGTGCTCGAGCGTTATGACCCTGTCAGCCACGACCTGGAAGGAATCGCTGCACGACTGGCGTGACCGGAATGTCAGGACGTGCGCGCCGCAGCGCGCCCTGCAAGAATGCCGCGTCGTGAGCGGCGGCTTGTTCGGAGGGCTGGATGACGACGCCCGTCGCGCCCTGTGGGCTCACATGCGCCGGCGCCGTTTCGCCCGTGGGGAGGTCATCTTCCATGAAGGTGACCCGGCCGATGCCCTGCATCTAGTCGTCAAGGGCCACCTGTCGGTCCGGACGTCGACGCCGCGCGGTGATCAGGCGATCTTGCGGGTACTGGGCCCGGATGACGTCGTGGGCGAGTTCGCTCTGGTCTCGCCTGGTCCTCGCGCGGCAACCGTCACCGCCCTCGAGCCGACCGAGACGATGATGCTCGACCGTGGATCGTTCGCCGAGCTGCGCGAGCAGCACCCGAGCGTCGACGACTTCATGATGACCGCCTCCATCGCCGAGGTGCGGCGTCTCTCGGCCGCATTGCTCGAAGCGCTGTACCTGCCCGTGGACAAACGTATCCTTCGGCGCGTCCACGAGCTCGGCGAGCTGTATCGAAACGGCGAGACGATCTGTGTGCCGCTCGGTCAGGACGAGATCGCGCAGCTCGCGGGAGTGACCCGGCAAACGGTCAACAAGGTGCTGGCCAAAGCGCAGCAGGACGGCGTGCTCCGCGTCGAGCGCGGCCGGCTCGAAATCCTCGGTCTCGAAGAGATTCGTCGGCAGTGCCGCTGAAGAACGCGTCGGCGCCACGACGCGCAAGAAGCGCCCGACCGGATCGAAACCCGGTCGAGCGCTTCATGGTGGTGCCCGCCTTTGGACTGGCCTCTCGACGACGCGTTTTGCCGTCTAATGCGCCGTCCTGCTGGCGGTCCGGCTCGCCGTCCGACTTGCGGTCCGGCTGGCGGTCCTGCTGGCGGTCCGACTCGCCGTCCTGCTGGCCGTCCGCTGCGACGTGCGGTCCTCGTCGGTCCGGCTCTCGTCGGCCTTGGCGCTCGTCGACTTGCTCGGGTTCTTGGGGTCGATCTTCTTCTCGCTCATTTCCTGCCTCCCAGCTCCGTTGTGGTGTCGATGTCAGTCAACAGGATCCAGCCGATCGCGTCTGTCTTTACGGCGACACTGGCTGTGTCAATCCGCCGACACTCCGATCGTGCGCGGGCTGACGAACACATGAGCGGGGTGGCGGACGTCTGGGACACGCTGGCGGCGGAGGTCGACGGCCGGGCCTGGCAGCCGGAACTGGCGCGCTGGGTGGAGGTCAAGCGGTTCGAGGCCAGAGGGGGTCGCGTCTATGCGATGGTGGCGAACCGTCGCGACCTCGTCTACTACCGCCTCGAGGCGTCGGAGATCGATCTGCTGCAGCAGCTTGACCCACTCGCACGCTGGGTGAGATCGTCGTCGCCCAGCTCGAGCTGTCCGGCGAACTCGATGCCGCGATGATCGTCGATCTCGAACGCACGCTGCATTCGGGCGGCTTCCTCACCGATCCGTACGTCGACGTGGATGCAGCAGTGAGGCGCGCCCTCGCCCCGACCGGTCCGCAAGCCGGGCTCGAGAAGTTCGCGCGCACGCTGACGATCCACTGGTCGGGCGCCGAGAAGCTCACTCGGTGGTGCTACCGGCACGGACTGCGCTACCTGTTCCGGCCGGCCGGCATCGCCATCTCATCGCTCGTGGCGATCAGTGGAATTGCGGCGTTCGTGGCGGTGGCGACAACCCAGGGCCTGTCCTACGACGCGCAATCGTTGGGAGCAGCAGTCGCGCTCCTGTTCGCCCTCAACCTCGTGCTCATCTTCATCCACGAGCTCGGTCATGCCGCCGTGCTCGTGCATCACAAGCGTCGTGTCCGCAGTGCCGGCTTCCGGATCTACTTCGGGACTCCGGCGTTCTTCGTGGATTCGTCCGACGCGTTGATGCTCGATCGCAAGGCGCGCATCGCGCAGTCGTTCGGCGGTCCCTACTTCGAGCTCGTGGCATCGGGTGTGGCAGCGATCGCGCTGTGGATGTGGCCGCACGGCGTCTTGGCGCCGACGCTCCACAGTTTCGTGTTCATCAACTACTACGTCGTGCTGATCAACCTCACACCGATGCTCGAGCTCGACGGCTACTTCATGTTGTCGGATGCAATTCGCGTGCCCGATCTGCGCCCCCGCTCATTGGCGTTCGTGCGGCACGACCTCTGGGCCAAGCTGCGGCATCGTGAACGGTTCTCGGCGGCCGAGGTCGGGCTGCTGCTCTTCGGCACCGTCGGTGTGGCGTTCACGATCTTCGTACTCGTTTCTGCCTTCTGGTTCTGGCAGCACACCTTCGGCGGGTTGCTCGAGTCGCTCTGGAACGCCGGTCCGGCGGGAGTCTTCGCGCTCGTCGTGCTCGTGGCGTTTCTGGCCGCTCCCATCCTCCGCGGCGTCTTCGCACTTGCGCGCGCCGTCGCTCGGCAGGTCGCGACCTGGGTCCGACACGCGCGGATCCGCTCGCAGCGCCGGTGGCGCACCCAAGCGGCCGAGCTGCTCGATGGGCTTCCGCTGTTCGACGACCTCCCCGTTGACGTCCTGAGCGACGTCGCCGGGCGTGTCGAGCGTCTCCAAGTCGGTGCCGGCACCGCCGTGGTACGGCAGGGCGACGTGGCCGACGCCTTCTACGTCGTCCGCAAAGGCACGCTCGAGGTCGTCGAAGAAGACGTCGACGGGACGGAGCGCGTCGTGCAGACGCTCCGCGCCGGGCTGGCGGCCCTACGCGCCTTGACACCGTTCGCCAACCTGCCGTCGAGCGAGCTCCTGCGACTCCAGGAGCGCGGGACGTGGCAAAACGTGCCGCCCGGCGCCGCGGTCGTCGAGCAAGGCGAGGTCGGCGACGCCTTCTTCGCCGTTGCCGACGGCAAGTTCGAGGTCGTGGTCGACGGCCGGCACGTCGGGTCGTGCGAAGTGGGCGGGCACTTCGGTGAGCTCGCGCTCCTGGTCGACGCGCCGCGCGCGGCGACGGTCCGCAGCCTCACACCGGCCCGCGTCTTCCGGCTGGAACGGAGCGGGTTCGAGCGGCTCCTCGCCGATACCTTCCGCGGTGGCGCCGACGGAGCGTCACATCGCGTTGCCTTCCAGCGCGAATAGCGTACGCCCGCTTGGAAGGAGCGCTCGGATGAACTGCCGGCACTGTCGACGGACGGCGGTGGCGACGTGCCGCTTCTGTGGCCGCGCGGTCTGCGAGAACCATGTGACGACGCGGCCGTTCATCCTCGAGCTGCTCGAACGGTCTGAGCCCGTGCGGGCGCTGGTGGTCGAGGACGCCGTCTTCTGCGGCGCGTGCCATCCGCGTCCGAACCCGGTGAACCTGCCCGAGCTCGGCTGAGTTACAGACTCGGTTCGTACCACCGCTCGCCGCTGGCGAGCAGACGTGTTGCCTCGGACGGTCCCCACGATCCACGGAAGTACGGGTTCACCTCACACGGCGAGTCGAGCAACGGCTGCACCACGGCCCACGCCTGCTCGACGACGTCCTGACGGGCGAACCGTCGCGGCGAGCCGCCGATGGCGTCACCCAGCAGCCGCTCGTAGGCGTCCCACCGCTCCCCGAGCGCGGCGGCGAAGTCGACGGCGATGTCGACCGCCTGGCTGTCGAGATGCTCACCCGGCGTCTTGGCCTGGACGGTGAACGTCACGCCATCGCGCTTGCCGAGCCGCAGCCGCACGAGATTGCGGCCCGGCGGTGGTCCGCCCATCTCGTCGAACAGCAGTCGCGGAGGCGAGTGGAACTCGACCACGGCCTCGGTCGCGTCGGCGGCCAGCGCCTTGCCGACGCGCACGTACCACGGCACGCCCGCCCACCGCCAGGAATCGATCTCGAGCCTGGCGGCGGCGAACGTCTCGGTCTTGGAGTCGGGTGCTACTCCCGGCTCGTCGCGGTAGCCGACGTACTGGCCGCGAACGATGTTCCCGGGGTCGATCGGTTCCATCGCCGCCAGCACCTTGGCCTTCTCGTCCTGCAGGAACCGCGCGTCGGGACCAGCCGGCGGCTCCATCGCCAGCAGCGCCACGACCTGCAGCAGATGGTTCTGCAATACGTCGCGGATCGCGCCGACCTCGTCGTAGAACGAGCCGCGGCCTTCGACGCCGATCGTCTCGGACATGGTCACCTGCACGTTGCGGACGTAGCCGCGGTTCCATATCGGCTCCAGCAGTGTGTTGGAGAAGCGGAATACGAGCAGATCCTCGACGCTCTCCTTGCCGAGGTAGTGGTCGATACGGAAGATTCGC
Organism: Ilumatobacter sp.; assembly: GCA_035641795.1. Taxonomy (GTDB): domain Bacteria; phylum Actinomycetota; class Acidimicrobiia; order Acidimicrobiales; family Ilumatobacteraceae; genus Ilumatobacter. The sequence continues at coordinate 6,362 of DASQTR010000189.1, read as the reverse complement.
TCCTCCGGGAAGACCGAGTGGAGCGTGGCGTTGAGCTCCTGAGCCGACTTGAGGTCGCGTCCGAACGGCTTTTCGACGACGATCCGGCCGCGTCCGTGGAGCCCGACCGAAGCGAGCCGTTGCGCTACCTCGGGGAACATGCTCGGCGGGATCGCCATGTAGAACACGGCGTTCTGCGAGTTGTGCTTGTCGAGCGTGGCGCGCAACGTCTCCCACGTCGTCTGGTCGGCGTAGTCGCCGCAGATCAGGTCGAGCAGCTGCATCAGCGGCTTGAGCGTCTCGTCGTCGGCGTCGGGCTTGGCGTCGAGGATCGATTCACGAGCGTTCTTGCGGAAGGTCTCGTCGGTCCAGTCGCTACGGGCGACGCCGATCACCGGGATGTCGAGCTTGCCGTGGCGCTCGAGGTCGTACAGGGCGGGGAACAGCTTGCGCTTGGCGAGATCACCCGTCGCGCCGAACAGCACCAGCGCGTCGGCGCGGGGCTGGTGGCTGGTGTTCACAGTGTTCATCGTGAGGAGATTTTCCTTTCGTGATGACCGCCGAAACCTGCCCGCATCGCCGAAAGGATCTTGTCGGCGACGTCGGCTCTGCCGCGCGAGCTGAAACGTTCGTACAGCGCAGCAGACAGCACGGGTGCCGGCACGCCCTCGTCGACCGCGGCATGGATCGTCCAGCGGCCTTCGCCCGAGTCGCTGACATTGCCGGCGTAGTGCTCGAGCTTCGGGTCGTCGAACAGCGCCTCGGCGGTCAGGTCGAGCAACCAACTCGACACCACGCTGCCGCGCCTCCAGACCTCGGCGATCGACGCCAGGTCGAGGTCGTACTGGTAGTACTTGGCGTCGGCAAGTGGAGCGGTCTCTGCGTCGGCAGGATGATCGTCGCGGCCGATTCCGGCTTTGGCGAGCACGTTGAAACCCTCCGCGAAGGCCGCCATCAGGCCGTACTCGATCCCGTTGTGCACCATCTTCACGAAGTGGCCGGCCCCGGAAGGGCCACAGTGCAGCCAGCCGCGCTCGGGCGGGTCAGGGTCGCCGGAGCGCGCCGGTGTGCGCGCCGCGGCATCGACACCGGGCGCCAGCGTGTCGAACACCGGCGCCAGGCGCTCGACCGCAGCGGTGTCCCCCCCGACCATGAGGCAGTAGCCGCGTTCGAGACCGTGGATGCCGCCGCTGGTACCGACGTCGACGTAGTTGATGCCGAACCCGGCGCGCATGCGCTCCGCGCGGTCGACGTCGTCGCGGTACCACGAGTTGCCACCGTCGATGATCGTGTCGTCGGGCGACATCAGCGGCGCCATGCGGTCGATCGTCGACCCCACGAAGACGGCGGGCACCATGATCCACACATGCCGCGGCCGCTCGAGCGCCTCGATCATCGCTTCCAACGTGCGCGCCCCGCTCGCACCCGCCGCCTCGAGCTCGGTGATCGGTTGTTCGTCAACGTCGTGCACGACGCAGTCGTGGCCTTCGGCCATCAGCCGCCTGACCATGTTGGCGCCCATCCGGCCCAGTCCGATCATCGCGATCTGCATGGTCGCAGCCTGCCACGTCAGCGCTACGGTCGTGTCTCGTGAGTGATGATGGCGCGGTCGACGTCGAACGCGTAGCCCGCGACATCGATGCGCTCGACGCCTCGCAGCAACGTCTCCTCTCCCACCTCCAGTCGATGCCGGCCGTCGAACCCAGCACGCGGACCGAGCTGCCGGAATGGACGGTGGGCCACGTCCTCACCCACATCGCCCGCAACGCGGACTCGACGCTGCGCATGCTCTCCGGCCTGCCGCAGTACTGGAAAGGTTTCGAGAGCCGCATCGCCGACATCGAGCTCGGAGCAGGCCGCAGTTGGGAGGAGCTAATGGACGATGTCGCGACCACGAACGATGCCGTCATCCGACGCGTACGCGAGATCGACGACTGGAGCGGAACCGTTCAGGCGATCACCGCCATGCGGCCGAAGGCGACGATTCCCGAGATGCGGCGCCGTGAGGTCGAGATCCACCACACCGACCTCGGTCTCGGCTATGGCTTCGACGACCTTCCCGCCGACTTCGTCGCTTTCGAGTGGCGGCGGTTGACGATGCTGTGGCAGGCGCGTCAGCCGATGGGGATGACGGCCATACCCGACGCGGTGCTGAGGCTCCCCGAGCGCGAGCGCCTCGCCTGGATCTGCGGGCGCCGCGTGGTCGACGGCGTCGCGCCGGCCGCCGTGATGTGAAGTAGAGACGTCAACGTCCGGTCATCGGCGTGGCGGCGACCACGCGCGTCAGCTCCGGCAGCCACCACTGCTCGAGCGTGTGCGTTGTCAGTCGGACGGCGTCGAGCGCCGGGCCGGCAGCAGGATCGTTGCAGCGCATGCCGCGGAGCTCGTCGAGCGCCTCGCCGACGCGGGCGTGCAGCGCAGCTGCTCGCGTCGCGCGACCGGTCACGCCGCACCCCGCGCTCGCAGGCTGTGCTCGAGCTCACCGGCGCGTGCCTGCATGCGGAATGCCGTGTCGCGCAGATCGTCGGCGGCTCGGTGCAGCTGGTGCAGGTTGCGTGCCAGCATCGCCTCGCACAGTCGTGCCCGGGGCGTCGACCATGTGTCGGCTCCCGTCAGCTCGTCGAGCGTCGTCACGATCGAACGCTCGAGCGATCCGGCGAGGTCGCGCAACGTCGCCGCCCGCTGGCGCAGCACGGAGGCGTGGGGGTGGTGGGGTGGTTCATGGCTCATCGCGTCTCATGAGGGTCGCCAAGGGCGGGAATCGGAAAGCGGGAGCCGGTATCAAAGGTTCCGGATTACGTCGTGGTGGGGGAGACCCGTTGTGAGGTCGACGTACCCCAACCCGACTGTGACGAAGCCGTGGCGAACGTAGAACGCCAATGCAGTGTCGCGTGCTCGCGCCCAGACCAGCGCTGCGTCGTCGCGTCGACAACGCTCGACGCCGGCGTCGAGCAGACGCTCGCCCAATCCCTCCCCGCGACGTGCGTCGACGGTTGCCATGCCGCGGATCTGGAACGCACGATCGCCGGGACGGTCGGGATACGGTCGCTCCACCCACGTCGAGATCGCCACCACCTCACCGTCGACGCGCAGCCCGAGGTGGAACGTCGACTCGAGCTCGTCGCCGTCGAACACGACCTCATCGTTCGGCGTGCCGGTACGGAGCACGGCCCGCCGCAGTGCGTGCGTCTCCTGCGGTTGCAGTTCGACGAGCTCGGCCGGCACGGCGTCACGCTAGAGCGACGCAAGTGCGACGGTGCGCTCCGCCACCAGTGCTGCTTCTTCGGCGTCATGGGTGACCCAGACCGCCGTCGTGCGCTTCGAATCGAGGATCGTGCGCACCTCTGCCGCCAGCCGGTCGTGCAGCTCGCGATCGAGCCCGGTCAGCGGCTCGTCGAGCAGCAACAGCTTGGGTTGGGGCGCCAGCGAGCGCGCCAGCGCCACGCGTTTTCGCTCCCCACCTGAGAGCCCATCGATCTTCCGGGGGCCGAACTCGGCGAGTCCGACGAGGTCGAGCAGTTGGGTGACACGTTGCTCGCGCACACGCCCGTCCACGCCCGCCATGCGCAGCCCGAAGCCGACGTTGCCGGCGACGTTCATGTGCGGGAACAACTGCTCGTCCTGGAAGACCATGCCCACCGCCCGGCGATGAGTCGGCGTCTGGGTGATGTCGACGCCGTCGAGCACGACGCGACCGCGGTCGGGCGACACGATGCCGGCGATCACGCGCAACAGGGTGCTCTTGCCACTACCTGATGGACCCAGCAGTGCGACGATCTCGCCGGCTGCCACGTGCAAGCCAATCGCGTCGAGCACGACGCGCTCGCCGAAGCGCACCGTCACGTCATCGACGGCGAGCACGCTCACCGCTCCCCGCGACGAGGTCGACGATCAGCACGACCACGATCGTCGCCACTGCCAGGATCGCCGAGAGTGCGAAGGCCTGCGCCTGGAAGACCCCGCCGGTCCGGCCGAGGAGGCGCTCGATCGCCAGCGGCAGGGTCTCCTCGCCCGAGCGACTGAGAAAGCTCGTGGCCCCGAACTCGCCGAGCGAGATCGCCGCCGCCAAACCGGCGCCCACAAGCAACGGCTGGCGGATGAACGGCAACGTCGTCGCCGCCCAAGCGCGCACAGGCGAGGCACCTAGCGTGGCGGCGGCGTTGCGCAGCTCGGGCGAGACGCTGCGCAGCACTCCAAGTGCGCCGCGCACGACGAAGGGGGCGGCGACGAGCGCGTGGCCGACTGGGACCAGCCACCACTCGGCGCGCCAGTCGACGGGAGGCGTGTCGAACGTGATCAGCATGCCGAACCCGATCGTCACCGCGGATGTGCCGAGCGGCAGCATCAGGCCCGTGTCGAGGACGCGGCCCGAGCGGCCGAGGGCATCGATGGCGACGACTGCCGCGGCGCCGATGACGAGCGCGAGCAGGGTGGCCCAGGCGGCGGTCGTGAGTGAACGGGTGAGGGCGCCGATCGGGTCGACGCCGATCTGGAGCCCGGGTCGGACTTCGGTGCCGTCCAGCGATCGCCACGCCGCTGTGGAGTACCCGTCGCCGATGCGGAACGAGCGTTCGACGAGCGCGGCCAGAGGAGCGACGATGACGAGCGCGGTGCCGAATGCGGTGCCCGCCACGAGCCATCGTTGACGGCCGCGGGGGCGACGTCGCTGGGGGATTCCGGAGCGCTCGACGGCGTGCGTGTGTCGGCGTTGGGAGCGGGCCGCCCAGCCGACAGTCCCGGCGAGGAGGCAGAGCTGCAGCACGGTGAGGGTGGCTGCCCGGCCGACGTCGCCGAGCTGCGTCGCACGGCGCCATACCTCGACCTCGATCGTCGCTCGCCCGACACCGCCGAGCACCCTGATCACGCCGAAGGACGTGAAGGTGAACAGGAACACGATCGCGCCCGCGGCGACGACGGCCGGTCGCAGCAACGGCAGGGTGACGGATCGGAACGTGCGAACCGGCCCGGCGCCGAGCGTGGCGGCGGCGTGCTCGAGGTCGTACGGCAGCTGCGACCAGCTTGCACCGACGGTGCGAACCACGACCGCGAGGTTGAACACCACGTGGGCGCCGACGATCGCCCACACGCTGCGATCGAGCGATTCCGGCAGCAGCGCCACGAAGGCGGCACCGACGACGACCGTCGGCAAAACGAAGACCGCCGTCAGCGCTCCGTACAACAGCCGCCTGCCGGGAAAGGTGTAGCGCGCCAGAGCCCACGCCGGGAGCATCCCCAGCACCAGCGTCGCAGCCGTGCTCGCCACCGCCTGCCACACGGTGAACCAGACGACGCGCCACGTGGCGTCGGCCCGCAGCGTCTCGGTGATGGCGTCGATCCGGAGGCCGTGCGCGAGCAGCGTGACGAACGGCCAGGCGTAGAACACGAGCAGGAAGGCCGTCGGCGCCGTGGCGAGGGCGACAACCAACGCGCGCGGCAACGCGTTCAACGGCCTCGCCGTCACGACACGATCTCGGTCCAGCGGTCGATCCACTCTTCGCGGTTGGCGTCGATCACCGCCGGGTCGAGCGTGAGTGGATCGGTCGGGATCGTCGCGTGCTGCACGAACGCAGGATCGAGCGTGACCGAGGGGTTGACGGGGAACACGAAGAGATTCATCGCCACCTCGCGTTGGTAGCGCTCGGAGAGGAGAAAGTCGATCAGCTCCCGCGCCCCGTCGGGATTGTCGGTGCCGCGCAGCACGCCGGCGAACTCCACCTGCCGGAAGCACGTTTCGGCGACCACGCCCGTGGGCGCTTCCGTCAACGGCTCGGTCGCAGAGAGCACCTCGAACGGCGGGCTGGAGCCATAGCTCACGACGAGTGGTCGGTCGCCGCCGGCTCGCGTGAACGAGCCGTAGTACGCCTCGTTCCAGCCGTCCACGACGAGCACGTCGTTGTCGGCGAGCTGCGCCCAGTACTGCTCCCAGCCGTCGTCGCCGAACTCCGCGATCGTCCCCAGCAGGAACGCCAGTCCGGGCGACGAGGTCGCGGCGTTCTCGACGACCAGCTGGCTGGCGTACTCGGGCCGCGCCAGCTGCTCGAACGAGTTGGGAGGCTGCAGACCCGCCGCCTCCATCGCGGCGATGTCGTAGTTGACGCAGACGTCGCCGTAGTCCACCGGCGTCACCTCACCGCCGGGCACCAGCGAGGTGAACTGCGGGTCGAGCGCCGCTGCCGCCGGTGATTGGTACGGCTCGAAGACTCTGGCCTCGATCGCGCGCGACAGCAGCGTGTTGTCGACACCCCACATCACGTCGCCCTCGGGATTGCCGGCGGTGAGAACGGCTTTCGACAGCATCGTGCCCGCGTCCTGAGATTTGAGCAGCGTGACGTCGATCCCGGTATCGGCGGTGAACTCGTCGAGCGCCAGCTGCAACGGATTCG
>DASQTR010000188.1:0-2798 GCA_035641795.1 Ilumatobacter sp. | reverse complement strand
TCATCAGCAAGGCCGAGTCGGTCAGCGACGTTCTCGAACAGACCGTGTTGCTGAGGGAGGCAGCGCTCGTGCGGGTCGACCCGGCAACCGGCACGATTGCTTCCGCGGTCGACATCGTGCCCCTGTTCGAGACGATCTCCGATCTGCGTCACGCCGACGCGACGCTGACGGCGATGCTCACCAACGAGCGCTACCGGCAGATCGTCGCCAGCCGCGGTGATCGCCAGGAGGTGATGGTCGGCTACTCCGACTCGAACAAGGACGGCGGCTACTTGACCTCGCAGTGGGAGCTCTACCGCGCCCAGCGGGCGCTGGTCGCCGCTGCCGAGCGGCACGGCATTCGGCTGCGGCTGTTCCACGGACGCGGCGGCACGGTCGGCCGCGGCGGCGGGCCCGCGTACCAGGCGATCCTCGCTCAGCCGCCCGGCTCGGTACGAGGTGCCTTGCGGCTCACCGAGCAGGGCGAGATGGTGGCCGCCAAGTACTCCACGCCTGCGGCGGCGCGCCGGAACCTGGAGACGCTGGTGGCGGCGACGCTCGAGGCGAGCTGCCTCGACGGCGAGCAGCTCGGAGACCGCGCCGCCGACTTCGATGCGGCGATGGTCGAGCTCGCCGATGTCGCGATCGACGCCTACCGCGAGTTGGTCGAGGGGCACGCACGCTTCGTCGAGTTCTTCCGCCAGATCACACCGATCGGGGAGATCTCGTCGCTCAACGTCGGCAGCCGCCCCGCCTCGCGCCGCAACTCCGACCGCATCGCCGATCTGCGGGCGATCCCATGGGTCTTCGGCTGGAGCCAGTGCCGCCTGAACCTGCCCGGTTGGTACGGCGTCGGCGCCGCCTTCGAGGCCTTCGCGGTCGACGCGCAGCGCACGGCGTTGCTGCACGAGATGCACGACTGCTGGCCGTTCTTCCGGGCGATGCTCAACAACATGGGAATGGTGTTGGCGAAGACGGATCTGGCGATCGGGCGCCGGTACGCCGATGCGCTCGTCGTCGACCCGGCGCTGCGCCGCGACATCTTCGGGCTGATCGAGCGCGAGCACGACCTGGCCCGGGTGTGGCATGCGCGGTTGACGGGCTCGGACGACCCGCTCGTCGACAACCCGGCGCTGTCACGCAGCATCCGCAACCGCTTCCCGTACCTCGATCCCCTGCACGTGATGCAGGTCGAGTTGCTGCAGCGCTACCGGGCCGGCGAGCACGACGAGCGCGTCGAGCGCGGCATCCAGCTGACGTTGAACACGATCGCCACCGGCTTGCGGAACAGCGGTTGATCGCCCGCAGCCCCGGTTACCCTCGCCCCATGAGCGACGCCAAGCACGTGATCAGCATCACCTACTGCGTGCCTTGAGACTATTCGGAGCGCGCCGTGAGCGCCGCACGTGATCTGCTGCACGACTACCAGCACGTCATCAAGACGTTGACGCTGGTGACCGGGTCGAAGGGTGTGTTCGAGGTCGTGGTCGACGAGCGACCGCTCTACTCGAAGCGGTCGATGGGCCGACACGCGCAGCCCGGCGAGGTGTTGGCGCTGTTTCGCGAGCAGTACGCCGCCGGCGTCACGCCGTACGAACGCTGACCCGTCGCGCAGCCCTAACCACGCAGCACGTTCAGACCACCTTCACACCGACTGCCTCTGGGCCCTTGCGCCCCGGGGCGATATCGAACTCGACGCGCTGACCGTCGAGGAGGGTGCGACGACCCGTTCCTTCGATGTTCGAGAAGTGGACGAACACGTCGGGTCCGTCCTCACGGCTGATGAAACCGAAGCCCTTCTGGTCGTTGAAGAACTTCACAGTGCCGGTGGCCATTCCTTGCTGCTTTCTGCTCACGCGCCGCATCCCACCTTGGGACGTGGCTCGGTCGGGAACGTTATCGACCCCGGCCGGAAAAAACCTGACCGCATACCGGCGTCGCTAAACCCGCCGATGTGTCTCTAAACCAGCCAATGTGTCGTGCAGTCGAGCACCTCGATCTCCGGCCGCGACCAGAGGTAGCGGTCGATCTCGTCCACGGTCGCCTCCGCCAGCCGCGCCTCGGACGCCACGACCGCGAAGCCGAGCGTCGCCCGTTGCCACGTGTCCTGGCCGCCGACCTCGGCTGCCGAGACGTGGAATCGGTCGCGCACCACCGCCAGCAGCGACCGCACGACCTGGCGCCGATCCTTGAGCGAGTGCGAGGCGGGGATGCGGATCTCGACCTCGTAGGCGACCGCGTGCACGGGCGGCACGGTACCGCCGCCGGGCGCTAGCGTCCGCGCCGCACGACCGACAGGGAGGTGGACGAGATGGAGTTGGGGAACGGCACCGTCGCCGTGGTTACCGGCGCCGCGAGCGGCATCGGCTTGGCGCTCGCCGACGCGTTCGCCGCTGCCGGATGCGCGGTCGTGCTCGCCGACGTCGAGACGGCCGCGCTGGCGGCGGCCGAGCAGCAGATAGCCGCCACCGGTGTCGACACGCTGGCGGTCGTGACCGACGTGAGCAAGCGCGACCAGGTCGACGCGTTGGCATCACGAACGCTCGAGCGCTTCGGCCACGTCAACGTGCTCTGCAACAACGCCGGTGTGGCCGGGGGCGGAGACCCGTGGTTCGGCGGCGTCGAGTCGTGGGAATGGGTGATCGGCGTCAACCTCTGGGGTGTCGTGCACGGCGTCCGGACGTTCCTCCCGCACCTCATCGCTTCCGGCTCGGCGCACGTGGTCAACACGGCGTCGATAGCCGGCCTCTACCCCGGTTTCTCGCCCGCCTATGACGCCAGCAAGCATGCCGTCGTCGCGCTGACCGAGGGGTTGCACA
>DASQTR010000187.1:0-2962 GCA_035641795.1 Ilumatobacter sp. | reverse complement strand
GGTGACCAACGCCGATCCCTACACGGCCGACGGTTCCTATCGCTGCCAGTCGTTGTGGATGCTGGGTCATCCCGATCAGGCGCGCGCGGTCAGCGTCGAGAAGGACGAGTTCGCCCGTCGCCGCAATCACCCGTTCGACCTCTGCTTTGCGCTCACGATCGGCGCACTCACCTTCGACTACCGCGGTGAACCGGAGGAGTTGCTCGCCCGTACAAACGAGGCGATCCGGATCGGTCGGCAGCATCGGGTGCCGCTGATGTCGGAGATGATGGCTCAGATCATCACCGGGATCGGCCAGCTGCGTGGCGGCCGCATCGGCGAGAGCATCGACCAGATATCGCATTCACTGGCGGCGTTGAGAGGCACGGGCCATCGCGCATGGGTGCCCTACGTCCACGCCGTGCTCGGCGAGGCGATGTCGCTCGGCGGCGACCTCGAGGCAGGGCGCGCCGAGATCGTGCGCGCCGTGCAGTTGATGCGCTCGCAGGGAGAGCACGTCCATCTGCCCGAGGCGTTGCGGCTGCACGGGTGGGTGACATGGAAGCTCGGTGACGTGGCCGAGGGTGAGGCCATCCTGCAACGTTCTGTCGACGTCGCTGTCGAGCAGGGCGCCCGCGCGTGGCACCTGCGGACGCTCACCACACTCGCCGAGCTCCAGATCGACCGCGGGGACGACAGCGTCGCGCTGCGAGCACTGGGGCCGCTGTTCGATTCGTTCACCGAGGGCGCGGGCACGGCCGACCACGTGTGCGCCGCGGCGCTCCTCGAACGGGCCGCCGCGCGAGCGGCAACCAGTGCGCGATCAGCAAGTGCCGGATCAAAGAGTGGAGGAATCACATGACAACCACATCGCAAACCGCCGGCGTCGGGACACCACCGAAGCTGGCGCCGCCCGACCCGGCGCAGGCGAAGGCGATCAAGGAGAAGATCCAGTACTACGCCGACGGGCTCCGAAACGGCAACATCGCGACGCTGATGAAGGCCTTCCGCGACGAGGCGGTCGTGTGCGGTTACATCGACTCCGAGTCGTTCGTGCAGCCGGTCAGCTACCTCTACCGGTTCGTGCTGGCCAATCAGTCACCGGCCGCGCTCGGCCAGCGTTACGAGTGCGAGATCACCGAGATGCTGGCGGTGGGCAACGCCGCCACCGTCACCGTGAGCGAGGTGAACTACCTCGGCGTCGACTACATGACGACGTTCCACCTGATCCACCTGCCTGACGCCGGGGACGGCATGCGGCCGGCGGGATGGTGGATCGTCAGCAAGCTCTTCGAGGGGATCACGTCCACCGCGAGCGACCGAGACGCGAGCGTCTGACCACGGGGTCTCACTAACGCATCTGCGTCAGCGCTTGGCGTCGCGGATTCGCACGAAGCTGAACGGGAGCCCCGATTCGAGGATGCGGTCGATCAGCGCGCCCAGTCTGGGCGTGAACCGCAACTCCACGGCCGCCGCGGCGTGGAGCGCGAGCAAATCGTCGACCAGGTCGACCCGCTCCGGATAGACGGCCTCTTCGGTGATGTACTGACCGTCGGCCTCATCCCAGGGTTTGAACGCGGCGGCGTCGAAGACGTAGCGGTAGAGCTTGGCGTCGCGGACGCGCTCCATCCAGTCGGTCTCGGCGGCGACGATGCGCGGGGCCTCGGTTTCGAACACCTCGGTCAACGTCGCCTGCTCCGCATCGTCACGCGCCCACACGCTGATGCGCGGGCAGAAGCGGGGAAACCAGTAGAGCGGCGAGTGGGCGGCGTCGATCGCCCACACCGACGCGGGGTGTCCCGGATTGCTCTGCGGCACGTGCGGGGCGAAGCGACGGATGGTGCCGTCCTCGCTGTAGTGGAAGACGTGTGCGACGTCGGTTGACGCGTCGTCGGTGTCGGTCGTGTCGTTGGTGGTGGCGGTCGATGATCGTTCGGGGTTGGCGGACTCCGTGAGCACCTGAATGTCACGGTCTGTGGTCATGCCAGTAGTGTCCCACACGCTCCGTACTTCTCGCCATGCCCGAACACACACAACCCGGAACTTCCGCCGACGACGATCCGGTCGTCCGCCGCCGCCGCCAGGTTGCGCGGTGGACGCTGCTCGCCAACCGCGTCGGCTACCTCGTGCTGGCGCTGGCCGTGGCGCTGTTCGTGATCGCGTTCGCGATCGGCTTCTCGGCCACGATGGCGACGGTGGTGATCGTGTGTCTGGTCGTGTCGTTCGCCCTGTTGGCACCGAGCATCGTGCTCGGATACGCCGTCAAGGCCGCCGACCGGGAGGACGCGCAGCGCGGGCTATGAGCGAGGAAGGCCCTCGGTGATTACCCTTTGGTAACGACATGAACGCTCCTCGACTCTCCGCCGATGCACGCCGTGAACAGATCCTTGACGTGGCGATCCACGTCTTTGGACGCGCCGGCTACTACGGAGCATCGATGAACGACATCGCCGACGCCGCCGGGGTCACGAAGCCAGTGCTGTACCAGCACTTCGACTCCAAGCGCGATCTGTACGCGGCGTTGCTCGACGAGGTCGGGGCGCGCATGCTGCACGCGATCACGAAGGAGACCGCTGACGCGGTGGACGGGCGCGAGCAGACGGTGCGCGGTTTCGGCGCCTACTTCCGCTGGGTCGCACATCGCCACGACGAGTTCATGCTGCTGTTCGGCGGGAGCGCTCGTCACGCCGAGGAGTTCGCGGGCCAGATCCGCGGGATCACCGACGAGGCGGCCGCCGCGATCGCCCCGTTGATCGCCGTCGATATCGATCCCGAACACCGCGACACGCTCGCTCACGCGCTGGTCGGCCTGGCCGAGGGAGCGAGCCGGCGGCTCGTAGGCCTCGGCGAGAGCTTCGACCCTGACGAGATCGCACGCGAGGTCAGTGCCCTGGCATGGGCGGGGCTCCGCGCGGTGCAGCGGCCCGCGCAGCCGGCGACGGCCACCATCGGCGGCGCTAGCTCGGCAAACGCCTGACCCGCC
>DASQTR010000186.1:0-15020 GCA_035641795.1 Ilumatobacter sp. | reverse complement strand
GACGCAGTCGCCGGCACAGCCACAGCCGGCGACCACCAGCGCACCGGAGTCGACCACCCCCGAGACGGCGCCTCCGGCTCCGCCACCGAGGCCGGTCCTGAGCGCCGAGGACACCGGCACTACCATCCCGCCCGATGTGCTCGACCCGCGCGCGCCGCTGCCGTCGGTGCCGCTCGACCGTGTCGTGCGCGGGTGCGGTGTGACGCCGTGACGCACCCCCTCCTCGAACTGCAGGCCGCCGACACGTTGACCGACCAGCTGCGCCACCGTCGCGACCGCCTCCCCGAGCAAGAGCAGGTCGACGCCGCCCGCGGCAAGCACGCCGAATGGGAACGCCGCCGCGACGGTCTCCGGCGCCGGCTCGACGAGCTGGAGGGCGTGATCTCGCGCTCCGAGTCCGACTCGCACGCCATCGACATCGACCGGGCGCGGCTCGAGAAGCAGCTCAAAACTGTGATCGCGCCCCGCGAGGCAGAGGCGCTGATGCACGAGATCGCGCTGCTGACCGAACGGCGCGGCGCGCTCGACGACGCCGAGCTGAGCGCGCTCGAGGAGCAGGCTGACATCGACGACGACCTGTCCGCCCACGCCGTCGCCGAGGACGGTCTGGTGTCGGCCGTGGCGGTCGCCGAGGAGGCGGCCGCCCAGGCCGCAGCACAGATCGAAGCGCAGCTCGCCGACATCGCCAACCGGCACGACGAGCTGCGGGCGGCGGTCGACCCCGCGCTGCTGCGCCGCTACGACCAGTTGCGCCGCCAGCAGATGGTGGCGGCGGCGGCGCTGCAGGGCAGTCGCTGCGACGGCTGCCACCTCGACCTGTCGGCGGCCGAGCTCGACGAGGTTCGAGCGGCGGCGCGCGACGGTGGCATAGCCGACTGCCCGCATTGCGGGCGGCTGCTCGTCCTGTAGACCGTGTTCTTCTGGTTCATCGGTACTGCGGTTGTCACCGTGTGGTTCGTTTTCCGTGACCCGAAGTTCGACTATCGCCTGCTGATCGTGGGCGCCGTGCTGCCGGGCATCGTCGACGGTTTGTTCGGCGGGGCCCGTGTGCTGCACAGCGTCACCTTCAGCGTCGTGCTCCTCGGGGTGCTGATGGTGGCGACGCCGCGCGGCACACCGATCCGGCGCACGCTGCTGGCGCTGCCGATCGGCACGCTGTTGCACCTCGTGTTCACCGGCGCATGGATGAACCCGCAGGTGTTCTGGTGGCCGTTCTTCGGATGGTCGTTCGAGGACGCACCCCATCCGGTCACGGAGCGCGGCTGGTGGAGCGTGTTGCTAGAACTCGTAGGTCTCGCGCTCTGCGCGTGGGTGTTCGTGCGCGCCGAGCTCGCCGATCCGGCGCGGCGGCGGACCTTCTGGCGCACCGGGTGCCTGGCAATGCCGGTGCACTAGGCGAGCAGCCCATTTTCTGTGGTTCACTGAGCGGGTGCTCTACCTCGTTCGGCATGGCCGCACGGCGGCCAACGCCAGCGGTCTGCTGCAGGGCCGCCTCGATCCGCCGCTCGACGAGATCGGCTGCAAACAGGCGATAGCGATCGCCGCCCTCGTCGGCCCGGTCGATGCCGTGATCAGCAGTTCGTTGGTGCGAGCGCGGCAGACGGCCGAGTGCTTCGGGCTCCCGGTCGAGGTCGACGATCGCTGGATCGAGCTCGCCTACGGCGAGTACGAGGGTGTGCCGGCGGCGGAGGTGCCCAACGAGGTGTGGCAATCCTGGCGCACCGACGGGATGTTCGCGACTTCGGGCGGCGAGTGCTTCAACGCCCTCGACGCGCGTGTGCGCGCGGCCTGCGACGAGCTCGCCGAACGCATCGCGGGCGAGGACGTCGTCGTCGTCAGCCACGTGTCACCGATCAAGGCGGCAGTGGCGTGGGCGCTCAACACGACGCTCGAGATCATGTTCCACTGCCACCTCTCCCACGCCAGCGTGTGCCGTGTCGGGATGGGCAAGTTCGGTCCGATCCTGCACACCTTCAACGAGCAAGCACCCACAGGTGCCTGACACCCGCAGGGTTTCTGACACCGAGCGGTAAGAATCGGCTGCGGCAACGCTCAGGCGACGTCTTGCACGGTGAGCCGGTGGGCGGCGTACCACAGTGCGGTCACCGTCACCGCCAGCGGCACGATCACGCACGCCGCCGCCGGCAGGTTGGCCAGCCGCAACTCGAAGCCGGTGATCGACGACAGGATCGATCGTGTGTAGGTCGCGATCGCCAGCCGGCTCGCCGCTTCTCCCAGACGGGCGACGAAGTTCTCCCAGACGAGGACGTAGAGCAGGCCCCACAGCAACGGGCGTTTGACGCGCACGCCGAGCGTCACGAACAGCCCCGTGTAGGCAACCACGCCGACGACGGCGGCCACGATCGTGCCGGCGACGAGATCGCCGCCGGCGCCGCTGACGACCGCGGCAACCGTCAGCGGGATCACGACCAGCGGGAGTACCACAGTGGCGGTGGCGGCCGCGGCGGCGAGCGCCAGGTTCACCCGGCGCACCGGCCGCATCCACAGGTAGACCATCGTGCCGTCGTCGATGAAGTCGCCCAATGCCGCCGACGCGAACACCAGCGTCGTGATCGGCAGCACGAGCGTGAGGCCGAAACGGTCGATGAACTGCGACGCCGCCTCGAGTCGGTCGTCGGCCCCGCGCAACGGGATCGCGATCACGACGCCGAGCACGCCCAACAGGCCGAGCATCACCACGCGGGCGCGCGTGGTCTGCGTGCGCAGGATCAACGAGTAGATGGCGCGGAAGCGTGTCATCCGCGGGCCTGCGCTCGCGCTGGATCGACGAGGTACCGGAACACGCTCTCGAGATCGTCGTCGAGAGTGGCCACCTCGTAGAGGCGGGCGCCGGCAGCGCGTGCGTCGCGGGTGATCGCCTGGCGGAACGCACCGACGTCGTCGGTGTCGACGACGAGCCCGTCACTCCGCGCGTGCACGCCCACCGCGCCGGGTCCGGAGATGAGGAGGCTCGCCAGTTCCTTCGGGCGGTCGGTACGGACACGGATGCTGAGCGGCCGGTCGTCCATCAGCGCCCGGATGTCGCGGAAGTCACCCTCTGCCGCCAACCGTCCCTGCGCGATGACGAGGACCCGCGAGCCGAAACGCTCGACCTCGTCGAGCACGTGACTCGAGATGAGGACGCATTTGCCATCCCGCCCGAGTCGTTGGAAAAGCTCGATCATGTGCAACCGCTGGCGCGGGTCGAGTCCCGTGAGCGGCTCGTCGAGGAACAGCAGCTGCGGGTCGTGGACGATCGCCTGGGCGACCTTGACGCGTTGACGCATCCCCTTGGAATAGGTGGGGAGTCGCCGGTCGTCGTACGGGTCGAGCTCGACGACCTCGAGCGCGTGCACCGCCGCCGCATCGGGATCGTCGACCTCGTGCAGGACCCCGGCGAGACGCACGAACTCGCGGGCGGTGAGGCGCTCGAAGATCCCCTCCTGCTGCGGCACGATCCCGATCTCGCGCGTCAGCCGCAGATCACGGCGCGGGTCGCGGTCGAGCACGCGGACGCTTCCCTTGGACGGGGCGGTCAGCCCGCACAACATGCGCAGCAGTGTCGACTTGCCGGCGCCGTTCGGTCCGAGCAGCGCCGTCACCCCGGTATCGACCGTGAACGAGATGTCGGAGACGGCGACGAGGTCGCCGAACCACTTCGACGCATGCTCGACGACGAGTTGCTCGGTCATCGCGTCACCGTGATCCGTTGGTAACGCCACCGCGTGAGCGCCGCGAACACGACGATCCACGCCAGGGTGGCGAGCAGCACGACCGAGAACGAGACGTCGTCGTACGGGCGGTCGATCAGCTCCTCCTCACCGAAGATATGGAACACGAGGGCGAGCGGCAGCGTGATGAAATCGAACACGAGGAGATTCGGTGACCATCCGGCGCCGCCGTCGGGTTCGGTGAGGGCGCTGACGAAGATCGCCGACGTCAACAGCATCAGGATGATCGTCGCCGAGGCGGCGGCGCGGCGAGCGGTGAAGCTCGACACGGCGAGCGACAGAGCGGTGTAGAGCGCCGACACCGCCAGCCCGGCGAACACGATGCGCAGCACGACCACGAGGTAGTCGAGCGGACCGCCGGGCCCGTCTCCGGTGAGCGCGTAGGCGACGAGCATCAGCAGCTGCGGTCCGGTCGTGACGACGGCCAGCACCGACGCCACGGCTGCCCCCTTGCTCACGAGGTAGGTGTTGCGGTCGAGCGGCGAGGCGAGGTACAAACCGAGCATCCCGGTGCGGCGATCGGTACACAGCACCTCAGGGGCCACGAAACTGGTGAACACCACCAACCCGGTGGTGATGAACCCGTAGTACTCGGCGTAGCTGGGTAGCAGCTCGTCAGGGCGCGACTCGGCGGGGATCAACGCCGCCAGGCCGATGTACACGATCGCCGGGATGAACGAGATCGCGATCGTGAATGCCGGCAGCACCTTCTGCCAGATCGTGCGCTTGATCCCGAGCGAGCGCTGGATCGAGTGCACGAGCACGGTGAGCATCGACGACCCGACACCGCCCCGCGCCCCTTCGTACGGGCGGTAGCTGCGGTCCACGATCCGTGCCGTGCTCATCCGACGCCTACCTCCACGTCATGCTCCTCGCCGCGTCCGAGGAAGACGTCTTCGAGCGAGCGCCGGCGAGGCGTGAGCGAGCGCAGCGGGAGGCGGAGATCGGCGAGCGTGTCGCGGATCGCGTCGAGCGTGCCGTCGTCGTCGCTGCCGACGAGCACGCGCGTGCCGTCGACCCGACACGGCACGTAGCGCCGGGCTAGCTCGTCGACGAGCAACTGCGGGTCACCGTCGACGTCGACCATCACGCCCCGTCCGATGCCCCGCAGCTCGTTGATCGAGCCGTTGGCGGCGACCACGCCGTCCCGCAGGATCACCACTGAATCGCAGACTCGCTCGACCTCTTCCAGCAGGTGCGACGAGAGCAGTACGTCGATCCCGAAGTCGCTGCCGCAGCGACGAATCAGCTCGAGCATCTGGTCGCGTTGCACCGGATCGAGTCCGTCGGTCGGCTCGTCGAGCAGCACCAGCTGCGGATCGTGGGCGATCGCCTGAGCGAGCTTGACCCGTTGGCGTTGCCCGGTCGACATCGTGCCGATCGGGCGGAAGCGCTCCTCGCCGAGCCCGACGGCCCAGAGCGCGTCGCTGGCGCGGTTGGTCGCATCCCGGTGGGGGAGGCCATGCAGTTCGGCGATGTGGCGCACGAGATCGTGGGCGCGCACATCGGGCGGGAGCGTGTGGTGTTCGGGCGAGTAGCCGAGCAGGGCGCGCACCTCCGGGCCGGCGATCGACGGGTCGAGGCCGAACACAGCTAGTTCGCCGGCGTCGGCGCGGTGCAGCCCGAGGATCATCCCAAGCAGCGTCGTCTTGCCGGCGCCGTTCGAGCCGAGCAGGCCCGTGACGCCACGTCCGACGACGAAGTCGAGGCCCGTGAGCACACTGGTGAGGCCCCAGCTCTTGACGAGCCCGCGCGCCTCGACCACGGTGCTCTCTGCGCCAGCCATGCCACGCCGAGTCAATCACAGCGCCGTAGACCGCGCACTCCGGCTATCCCCACCTCGTTGTCAGCGGTCGAAGTTGTCAGCCGTCGAGGTCGTCGAGCTCGCGCCGAAGGCGGGCAACCTCGGCCGCCGCCGCATCCGCCTTGTCGCGCGACTTGTCCCGTTCGGTCTCTTCACGTTGCAAGCGGCGGTTGGCGCGATCGAGCGCCGACTGTGCCTGGGTCACCGCGTCGGTGGCGGCGTCGACCGCGGATTTGGCGTGGCGCACCGCGGTGTTGGCGCGCTCGGCGTCGCGTGTTGCAGCGTGGCTGATTCGCTCGGCGGTCTTGAGGTCGCGCTCGATTCGCCGGCGTTCGAGCGTGCGGTCCGGTCCAGGTTCAGCTTCGGGCTTCGTCGCAGCCGGCTTGCTCTTCGCCGTGACCTTGGCCCGTTGATCGGGCTCCTTGGCCGGCTTCGGCTTCGGCTTCGGTGCCCGTGCCGGTGCCGTGTCGTCAGCGTCGACATCACCGAAACCCAAATCTCCGTCGTCGCCCGCGTCGCCGAGCAGCAAGCCGGCACGCAACTGCTCGGTCGACGCATCGGATGTGGCGACCTCTGCGAGGCGCTCGGTGATGTCGGGAAGTGCCGACGGGCGTCCGCGGCCGGTGAGGACGGTGTTGGCGCGCCGAGCCAGCTCGCCCGTGCGATCACGGAGCCCGAGCATCGCCGTTCGCAGGTCGACACCGGCCTGACCCGTGACCGCGCTGCGTTGCGCCGCCCGCATCGCCTCTGCGGCGTCGGCGAAGCGCTCGACATCGCCCGCGTGCTCGGCAGCCACGACGTTGAGCGCCCAGTCGACCCACGCTGGCCGTCGCACCGCCGCGACCGCAGCGGCCTGCTCTCGGTCGCCCTCGGCCTTGAGCCGCTTCACGAGCGCATTGCGGGCGGCGACGAACTCGTCGGGCGGTGTGGCAACTAGTTGCTGCGCGAGCTTGTCGTCCAGGGTTGCGACGATAGTCAGGAGTCGCCGTCGACGGAGCCGAGCTCGAGCACCGTCTGCACGCCGGCGATGCGCAACACGCGGTCGATGTGTGGCCGCACGCCCACCAGCCGGAGCATGCCGGCACCACCGTCGAGGGCGCGTTGGCAGAGCAGCAAGGCCCGGATGCCGCTCGAGTCGAGGAACTCGCAATTGTGCAGGTCGACGACACAGCTGGTCGGTCGGTCCGGCCAGGACTCGACCGCGTCGACCAACTGGTCGGCTGTCGCCGTGTCGAGCTCGCCATGGACGCGCAGACCAAGCGCACCGTCGCCAGCCGCAAACGTCTCCACCCGGAACTCGTCGTCCACTGCCTGACTTTCTTCAAGGACGAGCATCGCTCTGTCTCAACGAGTGCCTGCTCTGGTTCTAGCACCATCTGTCATCGCACGCCATCGCCTGATCGGGCGACAATCGGTCGCCCGCAGTCACCGCTGACTGCTGAACCCAAACAGAGCGTGAGCGGATCGGCGTCGCGGGGCTCCATCGGGATGGCCGGGCGATGGTGCGAATCCATTCCCCGACTATGGCTCTGGTTACGGTGATCCGATGACCACGGTGAACGCCAATGATGTCGTCCTGGGCATCGAGTCCTTCGGTGATGACGACGCACCATTGGTCCTGCTCGCCGGCGGGACGACAATGCTCTCCTGGCCCGACGCGCTCTGCGAGCGCCTCGCCGCCGGCGGACGCCGGGTGGTGCGCTACGACCTGCGCGACAGCGGCGAGTCAACCACGGCAGACCCCGACGCGCCCGCCTACACCCTGCGCGACCTTGCCACCGATGCCGCCGCACTTGCCGACGCGCTCGGCGGCAGGCCAGCGCACCTCGGGGGGATCGGCGTCGCAGGAATGGTCGCACAGGTAGCCGCACTGGACCATCCGGGCGCATTCTCCGCCCTTACCCTCGCCGGCACCCGCCCCGTCGCGCCCGGCCCGCCCGACGATGACCTCCCCGACCATGACTCGGCGACGATGAGCCAGCTGTTTGCGCGGCCGATGCCCGACTGGACCGACCGCGACGCGGTGGCCGAGTTCGCCGCCACCGGCGCGGAGATCCTCGGCAACGACCCCGTCGCCGCGCGGGCGATCGCGGCGCGTATCTGGGACCGCACACCCAGCACCGCGCCCGCGATCCAGATGGCCAACCAGATGGGCATGGCCTTTTCCAAGCTGAACTGCAAACCCCGCTGGCGCGAGCGCCTGCCAGAGATCGAGATCCCCACGCTCGTCGTACATGGCCGCCGCGACCCGTTCTTCCCCGTCGGCAACGGCGAGGCGATCACCCGTGAGATCCCCGGGGCGCGACTGCTCATTCTCGATGAGGCCGCCACAACGATCCCCGATACGGCGGCGGGCCAAGTCGCCGAGGCAATGCTCACGCTCGGGTAGAAGACGGCGCCAGCCGCGGGGATAGGGATTCGCGCAGCAGTGGGCGTCGCGTCGCACGCCGGACACGTCCTCGGTCCCAGCCGGCCACGCTGAGGGTGAGTAGCGCCGGCGCCAGGTTGAGTAGTGCCTGCTCTGCCGCGGCCAGGCCGTTATCGGGCTTACTCGACACTATGAACAACACTTTTGCTACGACCCCCGCCACCAGCGCCCAACGAGACATCGCCGCCTACCGTCGCCCGGGCGCCGGCCGCGCCACCCCCGCCTACGTCCGCGGCATCCCCTCGTCCGTGTGGCAATCTGCGCTGCACCGAAGCGGGCAACGCGCCCGAGCCGCCGCCGGCTGACTTGACCCTCGCCGTTCAGTTCTGACTGGGGTCGGTCGCGGGCTCATCAAGGTGTGCGCCGTTACCGACGGCGTAGGCCTCGGCTAGCCAACCCGCAAACTGGTCGTCGAGTTGGTCGATCCGATCGACGCGCCAGGCGTGTACGAACAAGCGCTTCGTGTACGGAGTCACCCGCGTGACCCGCGGATCGTCGATTCGGCGCGTCAGGTCGAAGTAACCACCGAGGTACTTCTGCCGCGGCCGGGCTCCGGCGAATCCCCGTCTCGTTCCCTTGAAAGTGATCGCGGTTTTGGAGACCGAGTAGGTGAATGGGCCGCACCGATCCACCAGCTCGACCAGCCGCTCGTAAAGCTGGAGCACTGCCGAACTCACTACATCGAGGTGTCGCTCGACGGTCCAATCCTTGGCCACCCGTTAAGGGTACCGATGCGGGAAACCACGTCACGATGGTGCGAACGGATGGGGTTTTCAGGGAGCTACCCGTGCTAGTTGACGTGCGATGGTGAGTCGGCCTGTAAGCGGGATTCTGTGGTCACTTTCGTGACCGGTGACCATCCATCTTTGCGGTCTACCCGAGGGTTGCCGGCCGTGTGACCGGCGAGCGGGCCGCTCGTGCCCTCTGCTCGACCTTGCTCCGGATGGGGTTTACCGAGCCGTGTGGGTCGCCCCACACGCTGGTGCGCTCTTACCGCACCGTTTCACCCTTACCTGTGACCGTCGTGATCGCTCACGGCGGCCCATCGGCGGTCTCTCTCTGTTGCACGTCCGTCAGGTCACCCCGACCTGGCTCTCGCCAGCATCCTGCCCTGTGGAGTCCCGACTTTCCTCGACACTCCCGGATTGTCACCCGGTCGTGCCGCGGCCACCCGGCCGACTCACCATCGCGGACTTCAGTGTAAGTGCCGTGACAAGCTTGAAACCGATGCTGTCGGCGCTTTATGCCTCCGTCACGGACACCACCGTGCCCGCCGATGACTTCGTACCCGGCACGCCCGACGACGGGTTCGGGTCGACCGTCGCCGACGTCATCTCCACCGTGGTCGACAACCTCGGCAACAACGTCTACCAGACCGGTCTGGCGCTGGTGATCGCCACCGCCGCGATCGTGGCGATGCTCAACGTCGGCGTCCACCGCCTGGTGCTGGTTCCGGTCGGCATCGGCGCCTTCTGGGCGGGCTGGCTGGGCTGGAACACGTTCACCGGCCAGAACAATCCGCTGTTCCCCGGCGACGTCAGCGCCACCAAGCTCTGGGACGTCGCCTTCACGAGCGAATCGGGCTTCCTGATCGTGGTGGTCGTCGCCTGCATCGCGGCGATCCTGCTGTGGCGCAAGGGCACCGCGCTCGGCAGCAAGCTGGTGATGATCGCCGGCGCCATCCTCGGCGCCTCGTTCCTCTACAACCTGTTCGAGGCGGTCAGGTACGCCTGACGTACGGCGCCGCGCCAGTCAGGCGGGGCAGGACATGTACTCGTAGACGAACGTGTTCTCGGCCGGGGTCTGGAGCTGTGTCGTGAAGCGCGCCCCCTCCTCGTTCGTTGCGCCGACGACGAGGTCGATCGGGCCCAGCCTGCCGAACACCGACGGGATCGCGTAGGGGATCGTGAAACCCTCGGCGTCAGTCGTCTCGTCCGGCTCGCCGAAGAACGACGGCGCGAAGGTCTCCTCCGGATTGATGATCCGCGCCAGCACCGTGGCGTGGCGGTGTTCCTCGCCGCCGACCAACGCCGCGCTGCTTCGCAGGTCGAGCGCCTGGTACATCGGCACGAAGCTCTGGTAGGACGCGCCCAGGATCGACTCGAATGCCCATGCGATGTTGAGCACGTCGCGATGCACGTCGTCGGACCCCTCCATCGCGTCGAGCGCCGGGTCGACCGAGCGCTCCATGAAGAACGCGTTCGGGCAGGCGAACTCCTGCCCACCCGCCTGGGTGATCAACCCGCCCATCTCGTCGGCGTGGCGCGTGTGGTCCTCGAGGATGCGGTCGAACAGCGGTGCCTCCTCGGCGGTCAGCGCGCCGGTGGCGATCAGCGCGTTGTAGAGCTCGACCGCCGCCAACTCGATCGACTGCATCGTCCGTAGCAACGTCACGTCAGAGGGCGGGCTCTCGACCTCGGGCAGCGTGGGCGGCGGGGGTGCGATGCCGATCCGGCCCGGGGCGCCACCGGCCTCGTCGCTGGCGCACGCCGCGCCGATGGCGCCGATCGTGAGCAGCATGCCCCCGCTTCGCAGCACCTCCCGTCGAGAGAGTCCGGTCATTGACCCACCGCCGGGGCGAGCGGTGTCGCGCTGTTGGTGAAGAGGGCGTCGAGGTTGTCGCCCCGCCCCGAGCGCTCGGCGAGGTAGGCGGCGTGGTGCGACTCCATCGCCACAACCGACGCCAGCACGTCGGCAGCGTCGGCGCCCCCGATCTGACCCAGCACGGCGGTATGGGTGGCGATCAGCGTGTTCTCCAGCTCAAAGGCGGCGTTGGCCGGCCGGTCGCTCTGGAAGGCCGCGAGGTGTGCGTCGTAGACCGTATTGTCGGCGGTGTTGGCGGAGATGCCGGTCAGGCCCGCCACGCGCTGCGCGTACTGGCTGTGCTGGTCGGCGAGGATCGCCCACGCCGTGCCCGTCGCGCCGGCGTCGATCGCCGCCCGGTAGAGGTCGCGGGCGGCGAGCTCGACGCCGATCACGAACTGGGCGTTGGCGCGGTCGTCCTCCGAGAGGGGAACGCTCACTGGCGAGATCCTTTCACGTACGGCAACATCGGCGGGCAGTCTAGAAGTCAAGGGCGGAGAGCTCAGGAATCCATGCCGTGGTGCGCGCCACAGCATCGGCCCATTCCGCCCTGTCGAGCTGGCCCGACGGCTCGACGACCGCCTTCGGCGGCGACTGCTCCGACGCCGTGACGAGATCGCCCCAGACACCCGTGGCGACACCGGCGAGGAACGCCGCGCCGAGCGTCGTCGCCTCCGCGACGGACGATACTTCGACCGTTTTGCCCGTGGCATTGGCGAGCGCCTGCACGAAGGTCGGGTTGGCACTCATCCCGCCGTCGACGCGCAGCGACGGGATGGTATGGCCGGTGTCGGCCTCGGCGGCGGCCACCATGTCGGCGCCACGATGGGCGATGCCTTCCAGCACGGCGCGCACGATGTGCGAGCGGTTGGAGCCGCGGGTGAGCCCGAGCAGCGTGCCACGGGCGCCGAAGTCCCAGTGCGGCGTACCGAGCCCGAGTAGCGCGGGTACGTAGACGACGCCGTCCGTGGTCGCGCACTTGCTCGCCACGTCGTGGCTTTCGTCGGCCGAGTCGATCAACCCCATGTCGTCGCGCAGCCATTCGATGTTGCTGCCGGCGGAGAGCATCACCGCCTCGACACCCCACGTGATCTCGCCGGCGAGGCTCCACGCGACGATCGGGAAGGTGCCGTTGGCGGAACGGTTGGCCTCGGCGGGCGCCGCCGGACCCGTGCAGATGTCCAACATGCCGCCGGTGCCGAACGTGATCTTGGCGCGGCCGGGCGTGACGCAGCCCTGCCCGGCCAGCGACGCCTGCTGGTCGCCGACCAAGGCCGCGATCGGCGGCGCGCCGGGCAGTGCCGTGGCCGCGCCGAGCACGCCCGAGGAGTCGACGATCCGTGGCAGCATCGCCATCGGCACGCCGAGCAGGTCGCACACGCGAGGGCTCCACTCGCGCCCCTCGATCGAGTACAGCCCGGTGACGGCGGCGTTCGAGTGGTCGGTCACGTGCAGCGCGCCCTCCGACAACGTCCACGCGATCCATGTGTCGACCGTTCCGAAGCAGAGGTCGGCGGGGTCACGCCCGTCGAGGGCGTTGGCCAGCAGCCAGTTGATCTTCGTGGCCGACTGGTTGGGCGCCAGGCGCAGCCCGTGCTCCGCCTTGGCGACCATGCATTCGCCGACGGTGCGCAGATCCTGCCAGCCGAGGGCCGGCCCGATCGGCCGCCCGGTGGCGCGCTCCCACACGATCGTCGTCGCCCGTTGGTCGGTGATGCCCACGGCGTCGATCGTCGGGTCGCCGGCTTGACGCAGCACCTCGTGGGCGGCGTGGAGCACGAGCTCGGCAAGGCGAGCGGCGTCGAACTCGACGAGGCCGGGGAACGGCGCCTCGGGCGGGAACCAGCGGTACTCGACGTGTTGGATCGCGGCGTCCGGGGCGACGACCGCGGCCCGCAGGCCGGTGGTCCCGACGTCGATCACCAGAATCATCACTGCTCCGTTCCACTCGGTCGCACGCCCTTGGCGTGCAACTGCCTGCCCAGCAGGCCGCCGAGGAGGCCGGCGCCCGTGACCGCCGACAGCGTGAACAGCGACGCGAACCAGTTCACCTCGCCGCCGCGCAGCAGTTTGATGATGATGAACACCGCTTGGGCGGCGATGTACGTGCCGATCGCGGTGACGAGCCCGTGCGAGAGCGGCAGCCCGACGCGTTGCACCCACGCCGCGCATCCGGCTCCGATCACGAAGCCGATCAACGCCGCGATCGAGAACCACAGCGCGAGCGTGTCGTCGTGCCGGCTGTCGGCGGCCCAGCGGGCGGCGATCGCGAACGGGACGGCGAAGACCAGGGACACGCTCGCCCCCGCTTTGAGGGCGTCGACGTCCCACCGCGACGCCGCGTCGTTCAGGGCCATGCGGGATCTCCGAAGGGTGAGGGCAGTCCGAGCTTGCCGGGATTGAGGACCCCGTTCGGATCGAGCGCCCGCTTGACGTCGCGCAGCACGTCGAAGGCCAGCCCCAGCGCCTCGCGTGCGAACCGGGCGCGGTTGAGACCGACGCCGTGATGATGCGACAGGTTGCCGCCGCTGGTGAGCACGGCACGTTGGCCGGCATCCCACAGCGCCACGTACGTCGCCTCGATCTCCGCCGCCGGTGGCGTCGCCGCGAACGTGAAGTAGAGGCACGCCCCGTCGAGGTAGCTGTGCGAGAGGTGGCAACTCGCCACGATCGCGTGTGGCACGGCGGTGAGCGCGGTGATCGTCGCCGCGTAGATCTCCGAGAGGCGGCTCCACGGGGCGGCGATCTCCATCGTGTCGACGACGTAGCCCTTTCGTGTCAGCGCCTGCAACGCCGACGTGTCGTTGCGATGCTCGAGCCACTCCTCGACGAGCTGCGGTTGGGCCGGCTCACCGAGCTCGGCGGCCACGCGCTCGACGATCTCGATCGTCGCCGCCACGATCGCCGGGTCGCCCTCGTCGAGCACGAGCAGCGTGCACGTGGCGCCGTCACCGCCGCGGCCCCGGGCCGACTCGAACGCGTCGTACAGCCGCAGCACGGCGGGTGTGGCGCCCGCCCGCACGATGCGTCGGCACGCTTCGAACCCGTCGTGCACGTTGCGGAAGCGATACGCCCGCATCGCGGTGTGCGACGCGACCGGGTGGGCCCGCAACCACGCGCGGGTGATCACCCCCAGCGTGCCTTCACTGCCCGCGAACAGTTGCGTGAGGTCGGGTCCCGCGGCTGCGGCCGGCGCGCCACCAGTGCGGATCACGCGGCCGTCGGCGAGCACGATTTCGAGCCCGACGAGCATGTGCTCGATCTTGCCGTAGCGCGTCGAGTACTGGCCCGCCCCGCGGCACGCCACCCATCCGCCGACGGTCGAGATGTCGAAGCTCTGCGGAAAGTGACCGACCGTCAGGCCGTGCTGCCCGTGCAGCGCCGATTCGAGGTCGGGTCCGAACATGCCGGCCTCGACCTCGACGATGCCGGCGAACTCGTCGACGGCACACAGCCGGTCGAGCCGGGTGGTGTCGAGCAGCACGCCCCCAAAGACCGGCACGCTGGCGCCGCACACCCCACTGCGACCGCCGGCCGGCGTCACTGGCACTCGCGCCGCGTCGCACAGCGAGAGCACCGCCGCCACCTCACCGGTGTCGGCCGGGCGGACCATCAAGGCCGCCCGTTGTGGCACCTGCCCGGCGAGCGCCCAATGCAACGCCAGTGGCCACCAGTCTCGACTCGCATCGTGGACAGTCTCGGGATCGGTGACGACGTCGGTGATCGCGGCGAGGCGATCCGTGAAGCCGGGCGGCAACGGCGCCGGCTGGGTGCCGAGCCGGGTGCCGCTCCCAGTCAGCTCGATCGGGCTGGCCGGTGCGGTCACGCCGACGAACCTGCCGTCGTTTCGACTGCGGCCAGCTCGGCTGCGCACATCGCGCGATAGTCGGCGACCTGGCGGGCGACCTCGTCGGCATTCCATCGGAGCTCGCGGCCGAGCAGCTCGGCGACGTCGGGCGCGGCGGCCACGCAGGCGGCGCGGTCGTGGAGATGGGCGCGCGTCCGGCGGGCGAGCACGTCGACGAGCGTCGTCGCCATCTCCTGACGGACTGCGTGGACCGCCTCGGCACGCACGTACTGCTGGCCTGGCACGAGCGGCTCGGCGAGCGACGCGTCGAGCGCGATCAAGGCCTTGACTTCGGCGGCCTCCGATCCGTACCGGCGCGAGAGGTGCGCATCCGGATGGCCGGCGGGCGGGCGGCGGAAGCCTTCGGCACCCAGCAGTGCCACCCGCTTCGTGCGGCTGCGGGCGCGAACACCGAGCCTTCGTGTCACGACGTCCACCGTGTCGCTCGCCATCACTCGGTACGTCGTGAGCTTGCCGCCGGTGACCGTGACGAGGCCGGCGTCGCTGGTGCGGATGCTGTGGCGCCGCGACAGGTCGGCGGTGCGCACCGACTCGGCGCCCTTGACGAGTGGCCGCAGCCCCGCCCAGGCGCCCGTCACGTCGTCGCCCGTGATCGTGGTGGTCAGC
>DASQTR010000185.1:0-10428 GCA_035641795.1 Ilumatobacter sp. | reverse complement strand
GAGTCAATGCGGCTTGTGCCGCGCTCGGTGCCGTGGTTGCGTTGAGTGCCTGCGGTGGTGAGAAGTACCGCTACGTCGAGAGCGACGACGGCCACATGTTCGCCCGCATCCCGAAGGACTGGGAGGTCAAGCGCGAGGGTGCCGTCGACTACACGCTGATCCAACGCGACAACATGGTCAACCTGTTCGCGTTCACCGAGGGCGACTCGACCGAGCCGTGGCGCGCCGAGTTCAATGCCGGCGTCGACAAGCCGGCCGGCTACGTCGAGTCGCAGCACGTCGACGCCCGTTTCCGGAGTTCGTTCCTCCTGAGCGACCTGATCGAAAGCCTCGTCGTCGGGGCCGAAGACCTGAAGCGCGAGCGCGTCCGCGTCGGCGATCTCGAGGGATACCGCGTCACCTACACCAAGGTCGAGGGCGAGGAACGACGTCGTTATGACGAGCTTTACTTGATCGACGCGCGCAAGTCGGGCGTCTACCGGGCGTCGCTGCAGTGCGACGAGAAGTGCCATCAGTTGTATGGGGACGAGATCGAAGGCGTCCTCACGACCTTCCGGGTGGAGCCATGAGACGATCTCGCAAGCACGGCGGCGAAGCCGCCGAACCCGCCGCCGAGTTGGTGCCGATCGACCTGACGATCAAGCCCCGCCCCCGGGATCGTGACCGTCGCACACGACGCAAGCTCTCCGGCTGGGACCGCTGCAAGTACACCCTCCTGCTCGGCGGCCTGTTCGCCTTCTACTGGTGGCAGAAGATCGACGACAACCCGATCAAGAGCGTCAACGACGCGTTCTGGGAGACCGTGCGCAACCAGTCGTGGGTGCTGGTGCTGCTGGCGCTCGAATGGATCCGTCAGATCCACTTCCTGATCGCCGAGCACTCGGCCCGCTACTACCACTTCTGGAAGGTCACCGTCTTCGGTCGCTTCGAAGGTCGGTCCGAGCGCCTCGACCCGTGGACCCGCTACCGCCTCGCCCGCGTCCTGCGTTGGGTCTTCGCCTTGGTCGTCGTGTCGGTCGTGGTCGGGCAGATCACCAATGAGAGCCCCCTCGACGCGATGGTCAGCCTGCCGAGCCGGATCAACGACGCGTTGCCGTTCGCGTTGCGGCTGCTGATCTACCCGCTGATCCTCATCAGCCAGTTCGTGATGCTCTTCTGGTTCCTGGGCCGCGGCGGGGTCGAGACCTACTACCCCGACGACATCGACACCCGCTTCGACGACGTGTGGGGCCAGGACCCGGTGAAGGAGAAGGTCCGCGAGAACTTGATCTTCTTGGAGAATCCCGAGGCGGTCGAGGACCGTGGCGGCTACACGCCCGGCGGGATTCTGCTGTACGGGCCGCCCGGCACCGGCAAGACGTTGCTCGCCGAGGCGGCGGCGGGGGAGACCGGCAAGCCGTTCGTGTTCGTCGACCCGGGCGCCTTCATCAACATGTTCATGGGCGTCGGCATCATCAAGGTGCGCTCGCTGTTCCGCAAGCTGCGCAAGTTGGCGTTGCGTTATGGCGGCGTGGTCGTGTTCTTCGACGAGGCCGACTCGCTCGGCAACCGCGGCGTGGCCACACAGGGCGGCTTCGGGACGAGCCCCGTGCGAACGTTCCTCGACGACGCCACGGAGGTCGGCTCGGCGATCGACGCCGCGCCGCGCCCGCAGACCAGGTCGTCGGTCATGATGATGGGCGGCGGGGGCGGCGGGATGGGCACCTTGCAGGCGCTGCTCTCGGAGCTGTCCGGGCTCAAGAAGCCGCGCGGGTTCTTCAACCGCACGGTGCGCAAGGCGCTCGGCATGCGTCCCAAGCCGCCGCCCCGCTACCGCATCCTCGTGATGATGGCGTCGAACATGCCGGAAGCGCTCGACGACGCGATGCTGCGCCCGGGCCGCATCGACCGCATATACAAGGTCGGTTACCCGACCAAAGACGGACGCATCCGCACGTACGAGGGCTACCTCAACAAGGTGCGCCACTGCCTCACCGCCGAGGACATCGACAAGCTGGCGACGATGACTCCGTACGCGACTGGAGCGAAGATCAAGGACACGGTCAACGAGGCTCTGATCAACGCCATTCGCGACGGCCGCGAGGTGATCACGTGGGCCGACATCATCAAGGCCAAGCAGCTCAAGGAGCACGGCCTGGCCGACGACTTCCACTACGTCGAGCACGAGCGCCACGCGATCGCCGTGCACGAGGCCTGCCACGCCGTCGCCGTCGGCACGTTGTGCGGTCATCGCATGATCGACGTGGCGACGATCGAACGCCGCGGCGACGTGGGCGGCTTCGTGTCGTACGTACCGCCCGAGGATCGCTTCACCCACTGGCGCAGCGAGTACGACACCGACGTGCAGGTATCGCTGGCGTCGCTGGCGGGGGAGCGGATGCTGTTCGACGGTGACAACTCGAGCGGCGTCGGCGCCGACATGCGCGCCGCGACGCGGCTGGCGACCCTGATGGTCGGCTACTGGAGCATGGGATCGACGTTCACCAGCCACGCCGTCCGCCGGGAGTTCGGGATCGGCGGCGGCGGAGGCGGAGGCGGCCGTCCGGGCGAGGAAGGCGACCGCGAGGAAGAGCTGCTGAAGACGGGTCTCGGTGACCAGGTCGAGCAACGTCTTGCGGATCTGTTCGACGAGGTGTCGGCGATGCTCGCCAGTCATCGTCTGCAGGTGCTCGCTGTGGCGCACGCGTTGGAGACGCACCTCACGATCACCGGCGACGACGTGATGGCGATCATCCACGGGCACGAGGGGCCGTTCATCGACGGCGCCGGGTACTACCGGCCGGAGGCGATCGAAAAGCTCGAGGCGTACCACTCGGCGGTGCTCGAGTATCGCCGCCGGGGCATCGAGGGCTTGCCCCCGCTGCCCGAGATCGAAGGAGTCACCGGGCGGATCGTCAGCTCGGTCGTGGCGCGAGCGATCGAACCGGTGCCAGAGCCCGAGCCGGTCGACGCGTCCAGCAACGCCGACGAAACACCCGGTGCCTGACGCCCGCAGGGCGTGTGGCACCAGGCGTTCCTGACCATTCCCGCTCGCTGTCACACCGTCCTGCCAGCATGGCCGCATGACCGACCTCCACGCTGCCAACACCGATTCGCCACTCGTGGCCAAGGTTCGCAAACTGCTGGCGATGGCGGAGGGGAGCCGCAATCCCAACGAGGCCGACGCCTTCTCACGCAAGGCAGCGGAGCTGATCGCCGCCCATCGCATCGACCCCGAACGGCTGCTGCGAGCCTCGCACGACGAGCTGCGCGTGATGCAGGTGCCGCTCGGGCGTGGCGCGTACGTGCGCGGCCGACTGGCGTTGTTGCAGGCGATCGGAGATTCCCACGGCTGCCGCACCGTCTTCGAGCTCCACGCCGTCGGCACGGTGGCGATGGTCGCCGGCTTCCACAGCGACCTCGGCACGGTCGAGTTGCTCTACAACTCGCTCCACACGCAAGCCGCGTCCCGCATGGCGACCGAGCGGCGGGCCACGCCGGCCGCGACCCAGCAGTGGCGCCGCTCGTTCATGTTCGGCTACGCCCAGCAGATCCGCTCGATGCTCAAGGCCACCGCCGACGAAGCGGTGCAGCGGGTCCATCCGTCCAGCGCCGCGCTGCCGGCGTTGCGCGCCCGCGACAAGCGCGTCGACGAGTACTCGCGTCAGCAGTTCGGACGTGTCGTCGCCGCTCGCCAACCCAAGCCGGCGACGGTCACTGGCTGGGAAGCCGGCAAGCGTGCCGCCACCCGGGCAGATCTGGGCCGCGCGCGGCTGCCGGACGTGCGCGCGATCGGCAGCGGTCGGTGAGCGCCGACGGCGGTCGCGCCGCGGTCTACGCAGCGGAGATCGCGGCGTTCGACGGCACCAGCTACGAGGCGCTGACACCGTTCGACGAGCTCGTTGCATTGGCGCGCACGATCACGACTGCGAGCTGGTGGCCGCATGGCGACATCGCCGTCGTCCGGGCGCGCGCCGATGCCGGCTCGTCATCGGCCCGTCAGCGTGGTGAAGGTCGCCCGATCGTGCGCCTCGCCGCCCCGCAGATGACGCCGGCGACGCTGGTGCACGAACTCGCCCATGTGCTCGCGGGCGTCGGATCCGGCCACGGTCCCGCCTTTCGGCGCGCGCATGTCGACCTGGCGGGCTTCGCCTTCGGTCATGATCAGGCGGTGTGGCTGCTCGATGCCTACGACGCCATGCGACTCGCCCCAGGCCGCCGGGCCTGGGCGCAGCCGCCGATTGACGACGGCTGCGCCCGCCCATTGGCGCTGTAGGGCTCAGTTCATCGCCTTAGTTCATCGCCCTCAGTTCATTGCGTAGTGCGTGCGCAACTCCTCACGCTGGTCCTCGGTGAGGATGTGGTCGCGCGTCGCCTTCGTTGCCGACTTGATCCACTCCTTGTCCCAGGGCACGACGATCGCCCCTTCGGCGGTGCGGTAGGCGCCGGCGGCCGGCACGTAGTGGGCGGTGCGTAGCACACCCGGATCGACGACAAGCCACGTGGGTTCCGACGGCACCGCGCCCCCGGTCTCCTCGTAGATCACGTCGGTCACCTTGCCGACGTACTGGTTTTGGTCGTCGAGGACGTCATGACCGCTGAATGTCGGCACGCCCTCGATGTCGGCTGGATTCTCGTTCCTCGGATTCTGCGCCGAGGAGAACGAAGCGTCACTCATCATGACCTCCTGGCTCGGGCCCGCGAGTCTGTGGTACCACACCCGTCGCGCCGCTACACATGCCTCGGCCCGTCACTTGACGAGAACTTCGGCTGGTCTTCGAATCCGTCTGCCGCCGCCGTCGTGCGGGTAACACAACGCCGACGACCTCGTCCGGGGAGGCGTGATGGCAACCGAACGACCCGTGAGCATCCCGCTCGAGTCCCGAGCGACGATCGTCGGCGACCTCGCCCTGCCCGAGACCCCGGTCGGGCTGGTCATCTTCGCCCACGGCAGCGGTAGCAGCAGGCACAGCCCGCGCAACCGGGCGGTCGCCGGATTCTTGAACGAGGCGGGGTTCGCCACCCTCCTGATCGACCTGCTCGTCGAGGACGAGGACAGCGACGACGGCGGCCCGCGCCACCCCAAATGGGACATCGAGATGCTGTCGAAGCGGCTTGCCCAGACCGAGGAGTGGACCGCCGCAGATCCGGAGCTCGGGTCACTTCGCGTCGGCTACTTCGGTGCCAGCACGGGCGCCGCTGCCGCGCTGGCGGCGGCGGCACGCCGACCCGACCG
Source organism: Ilumatobacter sp. (assembly GCA_035641795.1). Lineage (GTDB taxonomy): Bacteria > Actinomycetota > Acidimicrobiia > Acidimicrobiales > Ilumatobacteraceae > Ilumatobacter. Next base: position 5,213 of record DASQTR010000185.1, on the reverse strand, counting down.
CATCGGCGCTGTCGTGTCGCGTGGCGGCCGGCCCGACCTGGCCGGCGACCAGCTGCGCTCTGTCCAGGCGCCGACTCTGCTCATCGTCGGCAGCCGCGACAGAGAGGTGCTGGAGCTCAACCAGCAAGCGGCGGGCAGGATGAAGACCGAGGTACGCCTCGAGGTGATACCCGGCGCCACGCACCTGTTCCCCGAGCCCGGCGCGCTCGAGCAGGTCGCGCAACTGGCTGCGGATTGGTTCGCGGCTCGCTTGCGTGCGTCCGATAGCCAAGGGTCGCGCCGGTGAGCCGCACTGCTACCCACCACCAGGCGGTGGTCGACGACATCGAGCAGCTGCGGCGTCCGTTGCGCAGCGCTGACGATCTCGACCCGCTGCTCGACCGGATCGGCGATGCACGGTTCGTGCTGATCGGCGAAGCGTCGCACGGCACGTCGGAGTACTACGCGTGGCGCGCCCGGCTCAGCCGGCGGCTGATTGCCGAGCGCGGGTTCTCGTTCGTCGCCGTCGAGGGCGACTGGCCCGACTGCTTCGCCGTCAACTGCTGGGTGAAGGGCCATGCCGACCGTGAGTCGTCGGCCCGGGAGGTGTTGTCGCGGTTCGCTCGCTGGCCGACGTGGATGTGGGCCAACCTCGAGGTGGCGGATTTCGCCGAGTGGCTCCGTGGCTACAATTTGCAGTCGGGTGCCAACGTCGGCTTCTACGGCCTCGACGTGTACTCGCTGTGGGAGTCGTTGGACCGCGTGATGCAGTACCTCTCGGAGCACGACCCCGAGGCGATCGACGATGCGATGCAAGCGGTGCACTGCTTCGACCCCTACGCCCGCGACCCCCAGCGCTACGCCTTCGCCACCCGGCTCAGTCCCGCTCACTGCGAGGACGCGGTGATCCGCCTGCTCCGCGACCTTCGGCTGCGGCGACGGCACGACGGCATGGCCGAGGCCGAGTTCGACGCGCTACAGAACGCCGAAGTGCTGGCGGGTGCCGAGCGCTACTACCGGACCATGGTGCGTGCCGATGCCGAGTCGTGGAACGTCCGTGACTGCCACATGGTCGACACGCTTAGCCGGCTCGTCGAACACTACGGCGCCGGCTCGAAAGCCATCGTCTGGGAGCACAACACTCACGTCGGCGACGCGCAGGCGACCGACATGGCCTCCGCCGGCATGCTCAACGTCGGTCAGGTCGTGCGGCAACGCCACGCCGACGCGGGCGTCGTGCTGGTCGGTTTCGGCGGCTATCAGGGCTCGGTGATCGCGGCACCGGCGTGGGGCGCCGACATGCGGCGGATGCCGGTACCGCCCGCCCTACCGGACAGCCACGAGGCGCTGATCCACGACGTCACTCACGATCCGTCGCTGTTCGTGTTTCCCGAGCACGACATGGGCACATGGCTGACCGGGATGCACGGGCACCGCGCGATCGGCGTCGTGTACCACCCGGAACGTGAGCGGCTTGGCAACTGGGTCCCGACACAACTCGGCCGCCGGTACGACGCCTTCATATCGTTCGACCGAACCGAGGCGCTGCACCCGATTCACGCGCACGAGTCACCCGATCGCGAGTACGAGACCTACCCGTTCACGACCTGACGCCGGTTCGAGCGGTTCACCATCGCAGGATCGCACCGATGCCGCCGTCGAGCTTCGGCAGTTTGGGCACGATCCGAACAGCGGCGCCGGTGAGCAGGCAGGCGCGGATCGCCACGTCTGTCAACCGCGCCGGACCCTCGGGTGACCGGCCGAGCTCACGGAAAACGCCTCGGTCGAGCGCCCCCAGCCCAGGCTCTTCGGCGTCGAAGAACGCATGGCGATCGTCGTCCGGATCGTCGTTGATGAGCAGCGTGTCGACACGCGACTCGCGCAATGCCTCGAACGTCTTCTCCGGACCGGTCACCGCGCGGTCGTGCTGACCCAGCTCCTGGTCATACAGCTCGAGCACCGCGACCGTGTCCTCGGCAACGGCAGTCCGGATCCAACGCCTGATCTCGGTCTCGCGTTCGTCGTGCGAGCCATCCTCGCTGCGACTGCCGGGAACGTCTCGCAGGAGCGCCTCGACGTCGGCAGGGAGATGCTTGCGCAGCAGCTGCGCCATGCGCACGTCGGCAGCCAGCAGAATCACGCGCGCGGCGACATCGGTCGCCACGCGTTGCACCTCCTGTGCTGTGTCGCGGGCGGTTTCCTCCCACGTGTTCTCGGCGCGCTGCTGGTACACGCTTTGGGACCAACCGCCCGCCTGCACCTTGCGGATGAACGTCTCGTCACCTGCAATCGTTTCGGAACCTTGGGCGTCGCCGCCTGACCAGTAGAGGTCGGCACCCCGGCGATCGAGGATCACGACCAAGAAGGGGATCGCCGCCTGTCGGTGCGCGATCACCGGTGAGATCGACGGCAATCGACCGGAAGCCACGACCTCTTTCGGGAGTGGTTCCTCCAGCCGCTCCTCGAGGATCACGCCCGACTCGTCGGCGACGAGCACGAGCGCAGGCGCGTCGGGAAAGGCGGTCTCGACCGACTCCACGATCGCGTTCGCGGCGCCCTCGCCGAGCCATTCATCGACCGTGTCGCGCAGGTCGCGCGACCGCGAGGCAATGCCACGTGGGGTCGGGTCGTCAGGCGCGTTGGCCCAGACCGACACGAACGGCCCCGGTCTCGAAACCAGCTCGCGGAGATCGCCGTGGGTGTCGTGGAAACCTGGTGCTGCTGAACCGGAGCGTTGCATGGATCGCCTCCCGTGGAACGTGCGCCAGCGAGCAGTTACCCGCTCGCGACGGCGCGCGAGTCAACGTCCGGATCTGACGCTGGGCGGATCCCTACTTGAAGGTCAAGTAGGTGTGCCGATCAGGCGCGGGAGCTCTGTTCGCAGGCGCTGGAGTGGCTCGCTCGAACGCCGCGCCTTGGAGAAGATCAGCGCGCCCTCGATCGCCGAGTAGACGAGCGTGGCGCGCTCGCGGGCGGTCTCGGCGCCGAAGCCGTCGGCCTCCAGCCAACCGGCGACTCGTGAGATCAGGCGATCGAAGGCAGCCTCGCAGGCGTCACCCAGGTCGGGCGTCGTCGCACCCACTTCGAGTGCGGTCGTGGCGATCGGGCAGCCGCCGCTGAACTCGGTCGACTCCAGCCACCCCGCCATCTGCGCCAAATAGCCGTCGATCGCCTCCAGGGCCGAGCCGCCCTCGTGGGTGCGCAGTGCACGGTCGATGTAGTCGGCGGCGGCGGCGATCGCTTCCGCGGCGAGCTGGTTCTTGCCGCCGGGGAAGTGGAAGTACATCGAGCCCTTGGGGGCGTTGGCCTCGTCCAGGATCTGGTTCAGGCCGGTTCCGTGGAACCCCTGCCGCTCGAGCAGCTTGCTGGTCGTCACGATCATTCGGCGCCTGGTGTCGGTGGGCATGTGACGGATGCTACCACCAATATGTCGGTCAGTCTATTGACTATGGTGACTGGTCTAGTTACGTTCGACGAATGAGCATCACCGCGGTCCAACGAAGGCCGAGCCGCACTGCAGCGATCGAGCTGCGTCGGGCCACAGAAGCAGACGCCCAGGCCGTGCTCGACCTGTACGAGGGGCTCAGTGGCGAGTCGCGTTATCGCCGCTTCTTCAGATCGACGCCGCGCTACGACGCCTCACTAGTCCGACACATCACCGACGTCTCGTCGTCGCTCGTGTGGCTTGCCTTCGAGGGCGACCGCTGCGTCGGCGAAGCGCGTGTCGTCACCTCGTCGCGCCAGCCGTGCGGCGACCTCGCCGTCACCGTCGCCGACGACTTCCACGGCCGCGGGCTCGGCTCCCGACTCGCCCGCCGCGCGGTGGGCGAGCATCTCCGGACCAACGAGTGCGTGTCGTTCTCGATCCTGCCCGGAAACACGTCGGCGGCGCGCATGGCACGCGGCCACGGCGTTCGGCTGAAGCTCGACGACGGCACCCTCGAGGGCGTCGTCGAGCGGCCGGCCCGGCTCCCGTACGACTTCCCGCTCGCGGGTTCGACGTCAGAGTTCACTCTCGACGAACGGCGACGCGTCGCATGAACGGGGCCTGGTCGCCGAGCGAATCGTCAGCCGGTCGGGCGCGGCTGCTGCGGTCGTTCCTTCTCGCCGCGCCGGAGCAGCCCGACCATCTCGGCGATTCGCCGCTCCCGCTCGTCAGGGCGACGCTTCGTGGCGTCGATCCATCGCAGGTAGGCGCGCCGGTAGAACTGCGCCAGCCCGTCGAAGAAGGCGCCCGCTTCGGGATCCGCCTCGAGCGCGGCGCGCACGTCGTCGGCCAGGTCCGCCCGCTGCGGACCTTCCGGCGCGACCACCACCTCGACGCGATCGCCGGGTGACACACCGCAATCGCGCCGCCACGCGGCACCGAGCACGAAGCCGAAACCGTCGTCGAGCGGCTCGATCTCCGCGCGCACGCCCATCCCGTTGAGCGTGCCATGCACGCGGTGAACAGGCTTGGCTCCCCACACGTGGTCGGGATCGAACGGCACGGGCACCATGATCCGTCGGCGTGCGTCGGTGGTGACGATCGTCGTGTACGAGCGAGCCACCTCCATCGCGTCAACGCTACGACGACTGGCGGGTTGGTGGCGCGGCGGCTCAGCTGAGCGCGCCGCACGTTCGACCGCGCCAGCGACCGGTGACGCCTGACGGCGCGAGGATGCGGGTGTGGATCGTCACCTGATTCTCGTGCGACACGCCAAGTCGGCGTGGGACGACCCGTCGCTCAGCGACCACGATCGTCCACTCGCACCCCGCGGCATCAAAGCGCTGCCACGCCTGCGCGACCACCTCGCAGGAGTTGAGCATCGCCCGGAGTTGGTGCTGTGCTCATCCTCTCGGCGCACGGTCGAGACCCTCGAAGGCGTCCGAGCGGCCCTACCGACGTCGGCCAGAGTCGACGTCGACGACGCGCTCTACGGGGCGAGCGACAACGTTCTGTTGGCGCTGCTGCGCGCGATCGAGGAGAACATTCGTTGCGCGATGGTGATCGGCCACAATCCGGGCCTGCAGGACCTGGCCGTGTTGCTCGTCGGAGCGGGCGATCGCGATCTGCGCGCACAGCTCGAAGCGAAGTTCCCGACCAGCGCCGCGGCGACGCTGTCGTTCCAGCGGGACTGGAATCAGCTCGACCCCGGATCAGCCCGGCTCGATGACGTGTTCATGCCTCGCCCGCCGGAGCAGGCTGCGTCAGCGTCCTGACCGCATCGCCGTCATCTCGATGACACTGCACC
>DASQTR010000184.1:0-3922 GCA_035641795.1 Ilumatobacter sp. | reverse complement strand
GCGACACGCGTCGTCGTCCCGTTGGCCGTGCCAGTGTCGCTGGCGACTGCCGTCGGTGGTGCCGACGCGGCGCTGGCGGCGGCGTTCTTGGCGGTCTCGCTGGTGTCAACCTCGCTCGCCTTGAGCGCGCCGCTCGGGCGCGCCTTCGTGCAGGCATCCGCGTACGGCGACGAGGACCGCCATCTCCTGCGCCCGCCGCTTGCCTATCTGCTGGCTGCTGCGCTGACCTGGATGGTCTGGGCCGGTGCCGTGTTGACGGGGCCGTTGCTGCTCGCGGACCACCAGTGGGTGCTCGGCGGGATCCTCTGCACGCTCGCCGCCGGGGGTGCCCTGTGGGCGTGGCGCCGCTGGCACAAGCTGTCGCGGCGGTGGTTCGTGCTCGTGCCGACGGGTGTCGTGGTGCACGACCAGCTCGTGCTCGGCGAGACGTTGATGGTGCGACGGGGCGACGTGGCCGCGCTGCGCCTGGCACCAGCCGGCACTCAGGCGCTCGACCTCACCGGCCCGGCATCGGGCCATGCCGTGGAGGTCCTCACGCGTAGCCCGGCGACGGCGATCCTCGCCGCCACGCCCAAGACGCCGCGCGGCCACGCGATGCACTTCACCGCGTGCCTTGTGAGCCCGACGCGTCCGGGCCAGTTGCTGGCAGCCGCCCGTGAGCGCCACCTGCCCGTGGGCTGACGGCCAGACGGCGATCAGCGGGCGGCGATGCCGCCGCCGAGCACCACGCGGTCGGCGGCGTCGTAGAACACGACGCTCTGGCCGGGAGCGACACGCCGCTCGGGGGCGTCCCACGTCACCTCGACGGTGCGCCTGTCACCGGCGAGTGCGATCGTGGCCGTCGCCGTGGCGCCGTGCGCCGAGCACTGGACACGCACCGGCCCGAGTTGCGGACCATCGGTCCAGACGATCTGCTCGACCCGCATCGACGACCGCAGGAGGTCAGCCTCGTCCCCCACCGTTACGAGTCCCGCCGACATGTCGACGTCGACCACGTAGCGCTTGGGTCCCCCACCCGGCAGGCCGATGCCGCGGCGCTGCCCGATCGTCATCATCTCGAGCGCCGCCACCTCTCCGACCTCCGTCCCGCCGATGTCGACGACATGTCCCGGACGAAACGCAATGCGGTTGCCGAGGAACGTCTCGCGCCCGCCGCGGGAGGTGATGAAGCACACGTCCTGACTGTCGGGCTTGGACGCCGTGCGAAGTCCACGCGCCACCGCCAGCTCCCGAACGCGTGACTTCTCGATGTCGCCGACCGGGAACAGCGTCCGCGACAGCGCCGCCTGGTCGAGCATGTGCACGACGTAGCTCTGATCCTTCGCAAAGTCAGCGCCGCGCTCCAACACGAAGCGGCCACCCGGCGTGCGCCGCACGCGCGCGTGGTGTCCCGTTGCGACGGCGTCGAAGCCGATTTGCTCGGCCCGGTGCAGCAGGCGGTCGAACTTCAGATGACGGTTGCACTCGACGCACGGATTGGGCGTCACGCCGTCGGCGTGGGCGCGCACATAGGGGGCGACCACGTGACGCTCGAAGTCGTCGCCGAAGTTGAACACGAGATGGTCGATACCGAGCTGCTGTGCCACCCTGCGGGCGTCGTCGACGTCGCTCACGCTGCAGCACCCGGTGTCGCTGTCACCGCCCCACAGCTTCATCGTGACGCCCACGACGTCGTGGCCCCGCTCCTGCAGCAGGACGCCGGCGACCGACGAGTCGACGCCACCGCTCATCGCCAGCAGAACCTTCACGGCGTTCTCCGACCACGCAGACATTCGAGGAGTGGCCACCACTGAGTGTTCATCCACTGAGTGTTCATCGCCGCCGGCCTGGTGTCACCCGACGAACAGACGGCGCAACCGTGTCACGCTGCTGGCGACGACGTCGACGGCGCGGTCGACGTCGGCTGGCGTGGTCGTGTAGCCGAGCGTCATCCGAAGCGCACCCTGGGCGCGGGACTTCGGCACGCCCATCGCCGCCAACACATGCGAGGGTTCCATCGCGCCACTGGCACACGCCGACGCGGCGCTGGCGCAAACATCCGCCTCGTCGAGCAGGTACAGCAGCGACTCGCTCTCGATCCCGTCGAAGCACACGTGCGCCGACCCGGGCACCTTGCGGTCGCGCGGCACGGTCTCGACGGCGTCGTCGACGATCTCGAGCAGGCCGTCGACCACCCGGTCGCGCAAGGCGGCAATGCGCGCGTTGGAATCGTCGCGTTGGACGTCGGTCTCGGCCAACGCCGCGGCGAGGGCGACGATGCCGGCCACGTTGTGCGTGCCGCTCCGGCGCTCACGTTCTTGGCCACCGCCGACTATCAACGGTTCCAGCGAGACACCGTCGCGCACCGTGAGCACGCCGACGCCCTTGGGGCCGCCGAACTTGTGAGCGCTGAGCGACATCAGGTCGACGTGCGGAGCGATGCCGCGCAGGTCGAGCCAGCTCGCGGCCTGGACGGCGTCGGTGTGCAACAGCGCCTGCGGCGCACGACTGCGCACGAGCTGCGACACGGCCGCCATGTCGGTGACGGTGCCGACCTCGTTGTTGACCGCCATCACGCTCACCAGCGCCACGTCGGGCGTCAACGCCGCCGCCAGCTCGTCGAGATCGACGTGCCCGGCGGCATCGACGCCGACCACCGTGCCACCGCGATGCTCGACCGGGTGCAGCACCGCGTGGTGCTCGACCGCTGGGCACACGACCTTGCCGGAAACGCCCATCACGACGGCATTGTCGGACTCGGTGCCGCAACCGGTGAAGACGACTTCGCCCGGACGCACTCCGGCCAGCTCGGCGACCTCGTCGCGGGCCTCGTCGATCGCCTTGCGGGCGTCACGGGCGAAGCGGTGCGAACCACTCGGGTTGGCGAAGCGCTCGGCGAAGAACGGCAGCATCGCCTCGATCGCGACCGGCCGCATCGGCGTTGTCGCCGCGTGGTCGAGATAGGTCAGCACTCCGTCAAGCTACCGTTCGCCAGGAATGCAGGGGTACGAGGCCAACAGCTACGGCGACGCGTTCGCCGACGTCTACGACGACTGGTACACGGGCATCTCCGACGTCGAGCTGACGGTGGTCGAGTTGCTCGACCTGGCCGGCGGCGGCCCCGTGCTGGAGCTCGGTGTGGGCACCGGGCGGCTGGCGGTGCCGCTCGCCGAGGCCGGGTTGACCGACGGCGTGGCGGTCGTCGGCATCGACGCCAGCGAGGCGATGCTCGCGCGACTCGCGTGGCGCGACCCGGGAAAGTTGGTGACGACGATCCATGGCGACATCCGCTACGACCTTCCTGACGGACCGTTCGGCCTCGTGTTCGCCGCCTACAACACGATCTTCAACCTGACCGAGGAAGGCGCGCAGGCCAGCTGCTTCGCCGACGTCGCCCGACGGCTGCGACCGGGCGGGCGCCTCGTGATCGAAGCCTTCGTGCCCGACGACCCACCGCGCCGCGGCGACAGTGTGGGCGTGAGATCGATCGCCGCCGACCGCGTGGTGCTCTCGATCTCGGTCGCCGACCCCGAGCACCAGTCGGCGTCGGGACAATTCGTCGAGCTCACCGACGCCGGCGGTGTGCGTCTGCGGCCATGGTCCATCCGCTACTCGACCCCGACACAGCTCGACGAGTACGCGCGTGCGGCGCAGCTCACGCTGGAGCAGCGATGGGAATCGTTCGGGCGCACGCCATTCGGCGACGAATCGACGCGACACGTCAGTGTCTACCGCCTGCCGCCGTGATGGTCGTCACATACGGGTCGCTTTGCTAAAGGCATCACAGCGCGGGACCGAAGACGTATCCTGAGGCGTGTCATGAGTCAAATGCGACTGAATCAGCTCACCGGGCGATGGGTGACGATCGTCGCCGAGCGCGCCCAGCGCCCGACCGACTTCGCACCCCGTGCACGCCTCGACGACGTCGACTCCGGAAAACCGT
>DASQTR010000183.1:0-3381 GCA_035641795.1 Ilumatobacter sp. | reverse complement strand
CGCTTGGCGACGTCGTCGACGGTCACCCCCGTCTCCCTGGTGATCTGGCGCAGGTCGATGATGCACTCGTGAGCGACGCGCCCGTTGGCGCCGGTGTACAGCACCGGAAACGCTGCGTCGAGCCGACTGGCGATGTAGTTGGCGGCGAGGATCGCGGTCTCCGTCGCCCGCCGCAAACCGTCGGGACCCATCATGCGGATGTACACCCATGGGATCGGGAGTATCCCGGCCGAGCCGTAGCGGGCCGCTGACACGGGGCCCACCGGCTGGCCGGGCCCGCCGAGCGGGTCACCGGGCAGGAACGGCGCCAGGTGCGCACGCACCGCGACAGGTCCGACTCCGGGGCCGCCGCCACCGTGCGGGATGCAGAACGTCTTGTGCAGATTGAGATGGCTGACGTCGGCGCCGAACCTGCCCGGCTTGGCGAGTCCCACCAACGCGTTGAGGTTGGCGCCGTCGACGTACACCTGGCCGCCGGCGTCGTGCACCATCGCACACAGTTCGCAGATCGCGGTCTCGAACACGCCGTGCGTCGACGGGTACGTCACCATGATGGCCGCCAGTCGTTCACCGGCGGAATCGATCTTGGCTTTCAGGTCGGCGAGGTCGACATTGCCGTGGTCGTCGCAGCGCACGACCACCACGTGCATCCCCGCCATAACCGCACTAGCCGCGTTCGTGCCGTGGGCGCTCGACGGGATGAGGCAGACGGTGCGCGCGTCGTCGCCGCGGCTTCGGTGGTATGCGCGGATCGCCAAAAGACCGGCGAACTCGCCTTGGCTACCGGCGTTGGGCTGCAGGCTCACGGCGTCGTAACCGGTGATCTCGCACAGCGCCGACTCGAGCTCGGCGATCATCGCCCGGTAGCCCTGCGTCTGGTCGTCGGGCGCGTACGGGTGCACATCGGCGAACTCAGGCCATGTGATCGGCTCCATCTCGGTGGCGGCGTTGAGCTTCATCGTGCACGAGCCGAGCGGAATCATCGTGCGGTCGAGCGCCAGGTCGCGGTCGGCCAGGCGGCGCAGGTACCGCAGCATCGCGTGCTCGCTGCGGTAGCGGTGGAACGGCGCCTGCGTGAGGATCTCGTCGTGGCGGTGCATCGCCTCGGGGATCGCCGACCAGGCCACGCCGAGCTGCGAGTCGTCGATGGCGACACCCGTGAGCACCTCCGCGACAGCGGACACCGTCGCCGGCGTCGTCGTCTCGTCGAGCGCGATGCCGACCGCATCGCCGGCGACACCGCGCAGGTTGTATCCGCGCGCCGCCGCCCGTTCGAGCAGCCCGGCGGCGTCGACGCCGTCGACCACGACGGTGTCGAAGAAAGCCGGGTGGCGGACAGTGCACCCGTGCTCTGAAAGATGATGGGCCAGCAGCGCCGCCAGCCCATGCACTCGGCCGGCGATCCGGCGCAGTCCGTCAGCGCCGTGCCAGGACGCGTACAACCCGGCGATGTTGGCCAGCAGTACCTGGGCGGTGCAGATGTTCGACGTCGCCTTTTCGCGCCGGATGTGCTGCTCGCGGGTCTGCAGCGCCAGCCGCAGCGCCGGCCGGCCCTCGGTATCGGTGCTGACGCCGACCAGCCGGCCCGGTAGCGCCCGTGACGCCGACTCGCGGACGGCGATGAACCCGGCGTGGGGACCGCCGTAGCCGATCGGCACGCCGAAGCGCTGCGCCGAGCCGACGGCGACGTCGGCGCCGAGTTCGCCGGGCGACCGCAGTAGCACGCACGCCAGCAGATCGGTGGCGACGACTGCGATCCCGCCCGCCGCGTGGACACGCTCGATCGCCGCCGACCAGTCGACGACTGCGCCGGTCGACGTCGGGTAACTGAACAGCGCACCGAAGCACGGCTGCGCCGCCAACGCCGACTCGTCGCCGACGACGAGCTCGATGCCGACCGGCTCCGCGCGAGTGGCGAGTACGGCGAGCGTCTGCGGATGCACGTCGTGGTGGACGAAGAAGCGGTCGTCGTCGACCTTGCTCAGTCGCCGAGCCATCGCCATCGCCTCAGCGGCGGCGGTGGCCTCGTCGAGCAGCGAGGCGTTGGCGATGTCGAGCCCGGTGAGGCCGGCGACCATCGTCTGGAAGTTGAGCAACGCCTCCAGCCGTCCCTGGCTGATCTCCGGCTGGTACGGCGTGTAGGCGGTGTACCAAGCCGGGTTCTCGAGCACGTTGCGACGGATGACAGCCGGCGTGCGGGTGCCGTAGTAGCCCATCCCGATCAGATTCGTCATCGACTTGATCTGAGCGGCATGGGCGCGCAGCGCGGCGAGCGCCTCCGGCTCGCTCAGCGCCTCCGGCAGCGTCAGTGGTTCACGCACCCGAATCGACTCGGGAACGGTCTCGTCGATCAGGGCGGCCAGGCTGGGCACGCCGAGCGTGTCGAGCATGCGGTCGGCGTCATCGGCGCGCGGACCGATGTGGCGCGGTGCGAAGCCGTCGTGCAGCAGCGAGGAGAGAGAGGCCGGTTCTGCGACGTGGTTGACGTTATCCGGCAGCACCGCCAGTGAGCTCGGCGGCGCTTGGCGGCGGTCCCAGCTCGGCGAGGATCAATCGGTCGATGCCCGCCTCGCGCATGCGCACGCGCTCGGGATGGTCGCTGTCGATCAGCGCCGCGTCGAAGTACGTCCACGCGGTGCGCACGAACGGTCTGCCCGTGCGGGCGGCCTCTGCGCTGCCGGCGGCGAGGCATTCATCGCGCCAGGGTTGGTGCCACGGCACGTTGATGCCGTCGGCGCGACGGCCGGCGATCTGGCTCAGATGCACGCTGTTGACGCCCACGATGCGCGTCGGGACAGGGGAGGGGAGGGGGAAGCTCGCGAACGCCTCGTCCCGATCCGGTGACCACATGCGCTGGGTGAGGTCGAGTACCTCCTCCACCCGCCGGTGACGTTCCTCGAGCGAGTCGGCGAGCTGGGCACCGACCGCAAGCTGCTCACGGGCGAACTTGCTGCGCGGTGACGCGCCGGCACCGATGCCGAGGTGGAACTGGCGGCCCGACATGATGGCCACCGATGCCGCGGCCGTCACGAGCGTGCCGACCTGGCGGTTCCAGACGTTGGCGACGAGCGTGCCGAGCTCGATCCGCTGCGTCACTTGCGCGAGCGCTCCGAGCAGGCTGAAGCACTCGAGGTTGGTGTGTCCGCCGGCCAGCGTCCGCCCGGCGAGATGGTCGTACACCCACAGCGCGCCGAAGGGGCCCGCATCTGCGGCGAGACACGCGTCGCGCAGCTCCGCCCAGCCGCAATGGGCGGGACTGAACTGAACGTCGACGATCGTCACGACGCCGCCCGCTCACCGACCCGACGCACCGAATCAATGTAGAACGCCATCGCGATGTAGGACGCCATCGCAATGTACGACGCCATCAAATGAACGACT
>DASQTR010000182.1:0-7564 GCA_035641795.1 Ilumatobacter sp. | reverse complement strand
TTGTTCGATACGATCACTGCGTGGCTCACGATCCGCACATCGATCTCGCAGCTTTGCTTGCCTGCGACGTGAGGAGCTTGGGGCCGGCCGACACCATCACCAATCTTGGCCGCGTGCGCCGTCTTCGCGGATTCCTTGATCGCACCGAGGCCGATCTCACCAACCATTCGAACGAGCTGTACCAACAGGGTCGTGGCGCGCCAGGTTCCGACGTACTGTCTCGGAATCAGAACGTGTCGGCAGCCGAGGGACGCCGCCGCGAACGACGCGCCAAGGCACTGGCAAAGACCAAGCAGTTCGGCGATGCGTTGGCCGAGGGCAAGGTTTCGGCGGAACACGCGGATGCGCTGGCGAACGCCACGGCGAGGCTGGATGACGAGCTGAGCCTGCAGTTCTTTGGGCTCGAGGCCGAGCTTCTCGCGAAGGCGACTGCATCGAGCCCGGAGCAGTTTTCGCGTCACTGCCACCAGGTGGTGGGCAAGCTCGAACGCGACCAGGGTCTCGCACGCGCCGAGCAGCAACGACGAGACGCCCGCGTTACGCGCAAGATCGCGAACGACGGCATGTACCACCTGCACGGCGTGTTCCACCCAGAGCTCGGAGCACGCGTCTGGAATGCGCTCGACCGCGAAGTCGCGTCACTGCTGAGTGGTTCGGATGACCGTCAGGTCGACCGCTCGCATGTGGCATCCGAGGCGCTCGGAAATCTGGTCACCGGTGGTCATCAGGCGGTGCGGCCGAGCGAGGCCGACCTGCTAGTGATCGCCGACCTTCGCACCGTCGTCCACGGCAGCCACGCAGACAGCGTGTGCGAGACGGACCATGGTGTGCCACTGCCGCCCGAGACGGTGCGCCGACTGTGCTGCAACGGACGGATCACGCCGATCATCCTCGGCGTCGACGGCGTGCCGCTGAATCTCGGCCGTACCCAGCGCCTCGCGAGCCGAGCGCAGCGGCGGGCGCTGCGGGCGATGTACCGAAACTGCGGCTTCGGTCGATGCGACGTGCCGTTCGGGCGATGTGAGATCCACCATGTGTTTCCATTCGAACTCGGCGGAAACACCGACCTCCTCAATCTGATCCCGCTCTGCGCTCGGCATCATCACCTCGTCCACGAGCTCGGATGGAAACTCGATCTTGCACCCGATCGTCGCCTCACGATTCGACAACCCGACGGCAGTGTCTTCTCCGTCGAGTCGATCCAGATCAGACCGACGAGTCGCTCCGCGCTTGACGTGCACGACACCTGCCGACGAGCACGACAACGTGTGCTCGCGCTACGACGGTGTTAACGCGTGCGCCGGGTGGGCTTCTTCTCGGATGCGGCGCGCTTCTTCGTCGCCGCGAACGAGCAGATCGGGCAGGCAGCGAAGTCGTGGCGCTGGGCCGGACAGTGCTCGCGCCCGAAGTAGATGATCTGGAGGTGGCGGTCGTTCCACGTCTCGCGGGGAAACACCGCCTTCAGGTCGCGCTCCGTTCGCTCGACGGTCGTCCCGTTCGACAGCCCCCACCGCGCCGCCAGCCGGTGGATGTGGGTGTCGACCGGAAACGCCGGCACCCCGAACGCCTGGGCCATCACCACGCTCGCCGTCTTGTGGCCGACTCCGGCGAGCGACTCCAGGAACTCGAACTCGGGGATCACCTCGCCGCCCGCATCGACGATCTGGTTGGCGGCAAGCCACAGGTTCTTGGCCTTGGTGGGCGCCAGCCCGACCTCGCGGATGATGGCCAGGATCCGGTCGGGGTCGAGCGCCGCCATCTTGTCTGGCGTGTCGGCGATCGCGAACAGGGCGGGCGTCACCTGGTTGACCTTCTTGTCCGTCGTCTGGGCGGACAGGGCGGTGGCGACGAGCAGCGTGTACGGATCGACGTGATCGAGTGGCATCGCCGGGTCGGGGTAAAGGTCGTCGAGGATCTCACCGATCCGGTCGGCCTTCTCCTGACGGCGCACGAGCAGCGACGGTACCCGCTTCGTTCAGGACTTGGTCAGGAAGCGCTCGTCCTCGTCGGTGAACAGCAGATCCAGCTCGTCGAGCAGCAGCGGATGACCGGTGAGGTCGGGATCGGCGTCGACGATCTCGAACGCCGCCTCGCGCGCCAGCTCGACGAGCTCACGGTCGCGTCGCAGTGAGGCCAGCTTCAGATCGCTGCGTCCCTTCTGTGCGGTCGACATCAACGTGCCCTCGCCACGTAGCTCGAGGTCGACCTCCGCCAGCTCGAACCCGTCGTTCGACGCCACCAGCGCCTCGACCCGGCGGTTCCCTTCGTCGGTCTGCTGCGTCACGAGCCAGCATCGAGAGGCGTGGCGGCCACGGCCCACCCGCCCACGCAACTGGTGGAGTTGGGCGATCCCGAAACGATCGGCGTCGAGGATCACCATCACCGTCGCGTTGGGGACGTCGACGCCGACCTCGATCACGGTGGTGGCGACGAGCACGTCGAGCTGTCCGGAACGGAACAGGCCCATCGTCATCTCCTTGTCGGCCGGCGTCAGGCGCCCGTGCAGGAGCCCGAGGCGGAGGCCCTTCAGTTCGCCCTTGGTCAGGCGCTGATACGTCTCCTCGGCAGAAGCGACCTCGAGCTTTTCGCTCTCCTCGATCAACGGACAGACGACGTATGCCTGCCGGCCCGCATCCACCTCTCCACGCACGTCAGCCCACACCTCCTCCTCGAGCAACGCGCCATTTGCCCACTTCGTGACGATCGGGGTGCGCCCTGGTGGCAGCTCGTCGAGCACGCTCACGTCGAGGTCGCCGTAGACCGTCATCGCCGCCGTGCGCGGGATCGGGGTGGCCGTCATCACGAGTACGTCAGGCACGTGGCCCGATGATTTGTCGCGGAGCGCGGCGCGTTGCTCGACGCCGAACCGGTGCTGTTCGTCGACCACCACGGCGCCGAGGCTTCGGAACGCGACCGCCTCCTGGATCAGCGCGTGTGTGCCGATCGCGATATCGACCGATCCGTCGGCGAGACCGGCAAGCGCCTCCTTGCGCTCGGACCCGGTGACGCGATTGGTGAGCAGCTCCACGCGCAGCGGCCGGTCGCCGAACAGGTTGTCCGGATCGGGCACCTTCAGACCGCCCAGCAGCGCCCGCACGCCTGCTGCGTGCTGCTCGGCGAGCACCTCGGTCGGCGCCATCAGCGCTCCCTGGTGGCGGCCCTGCACGGCGTGGAGCAGCGTCGACACGGCGACGACGGTCTTGCCGGAACCGACGTCGCCCTGCAGGAGGCGGTGCATGGGGTTGGGTCCGGCGAGGTCGCCCTCGATCTCGGCGATCACGCGCCGCTGCGCCGCCGTGAGCGGGTACGGCAACGCGTCGTGGAAGCGCCGCACGAGCTCTCCGTCGACGACATGGGCGAGACCGCGTGACGTTCGTTCCAGCTCACGCTTGCGCATCACGAGCACCAGCTGGACGCGCAGCAGCTCGTCGAACGCCAGCCGCCGGCGAGCGGTGTCCTTGTCACGCATCGACTCCGGTGAGTGGATCGTGGCCAGCGCCTCGCCGCGGCCGACGAGCGCCAGGCGCCGGCGGATCACCTCAGGCACCGGATCGGCGATGCCGCGCTCGCGGCAGCGACGCATCGCCTCCTCGATCCAGCCCGCCAGCTCCCATGTGTTGAGCTGTGCCTTCTCGCTCTGGGGGTAGATCGGCACGATGCGGCCGGTGCGGTCACCGATGAGGTCGACCACCGGGTTCGCCATCTGCAGCCCGCCGCGGTAGGTGTCGACCTTACCGAACAGCGCCACCTGCAGCCCCTCCTGCATCTGCTTCGCACGCCAGGGCTGGTTGAAGAACACGACCTCCATGCGGCCCGTGCCGTCGCCGACCTGGACGTTGACGATCG
Source organism: Ilumatobacter sp. (assembly GCA_035641795.1). GTDB lineage: Bacteria > Actinomycetota > Acidimicrobiia > Acidimicrobiales > Ilumatobacteraceae > Ilumatobacter. Next base: position 3,718 of record DASQTR010000182.1, on the reverse strand, counting down.
TGCGCCGATCCCGCGTCGACCGCTTGCTCACCTTGCGAACGCTGACGAGCACCAGCGCCTCCGCCCCGGGCGCGAGATCGGAGATGCCCGCCTCGTTCGTACGATCGACCCACCGGCGTGGATAGGTGGTGAGCAGGTCGAGCACGGTGTCGACTCCGAACGCCTCCAGCGAGGCGCGCTTCTTGTCGCCGACCCCGTGCAGCTGACCGACGTCGATCGCGTCGAGGTCGCGCAGGGTGATCGGCGGCCTGTCGTTCACGCGCCTCGGAGTGCAGACGGCACGGGCTACTCGACGCCGAAGAGGTACGGGTAGAGCGGCTGCCCGCCGGCGTGGACCTCGACCTGCACATCTGGATGGCGCTGCTCGACCCACGATCCGATCTCCGCGGTGGTCGACGGCTGGGCACCCGACCCCGTGATGATCGTCAGCAGCTCGCGGTCAGGGGTGAGCAGCTGCTCGAGCAGCGTCGTCGCGGCCACCACCACCGATTCACCGACTGCGACGATGCCCTCGCCACGGACCATGCCGATCCAATCCCCCGCCGTGATCGGTCCGGCGTCGCTGCTCGAGTCGCGAATCGCTTGCGTCACCTCACCTGTGGCGACCGTCGCCATCGCCCGCTCCATCTCCGCTGCGTTCTCGTCAGCGGGCGCCTCCGGGTCGTACACGATCAATGCGGCCAGAGCCTCGGGCATCGTGCGCGTCGGCACGACGACCACCGTCTTGGTCGTCAGCGCATCGATTTGCTCGGCAACCGGGATGATGTTCTTGTTGTTGGGCAGGACCACGACCTGCTGGGCGTTGACGTGCTCGACCGTGTCGAGCAGCTCCGCCGTCGACGGGTTGAGGGTCTGGCCGCCCGACACGATGCCCTGCACGCGCAGGTTGGCGAACAGCTCGGCGAGGCCGTCGCCCGAGCACACCGCCACGACGGCCGTGGTCACCGGTGGCTGGCCCGCACCTGCCCGGCTGGTGAGCCGCGGCGTGTGGGCGGCGGCGTTCATCGCCGCTTCACGTTGGGCGTGCTCGCCGGCGACCTCGTCGAAGAGGTCGGTGACGCGGATGTTGCGCGGGCGTCCCTCGAGGTCGAGCGCCACCTCGATCGCGGCGCCGACGTCGTTCGTATGGACGTGACAGTTCCACAGACCGTCGCCGCCGACGACGACGATCGAGTCGCCGATGTCGCCCCATCCCTTCTTGAACGTGTCGATCCGGTCGTCGTCGAGGTCGAGGAAGTACATCACCTCGTAGCGTTGCTCGCTGACGTCGAGCTCACCGTCGGCGGCGGCGTGACGGTGGGCGACGAGCTCGAGTTGCTCGGTGGTCGGTCCCGCGCCCTCGTCGGGCTCGGGCAGTGGCGAGCCGTCGACCACGTGCAGCGCCGAGTCGAGCAGCAGCAGGTATCCCGCTCCCCCGGCGTCGACCACGCCGGCGTCCTTCAGCACGGGCAACAGCTCGGGCGTGCTGTCGAGCGCTTTCTTGCCGGCGGTGCGCGCGGCGCGCAGCACCTCGACGAGCGACGCGCCCTCGGCCGACGCCGCCTTTGCGGCTTCCGCCGACTCGCGCACGACGGTGAGGATCGTCCCCTCGATCGGGCGCAACACGGCCTGGTAAGCGCCTACCGACGCCGCCGACAGCGCCTCCGCGACCTTGTGGCCCGAGGCCTCGGCGCCGTGCTTGAGGGTAGTGACGAGCCCACGCAGGATCTGGCTCAGGATCACCCCGCTGTTGCCGCGCGCTCCCATCAGCGAGCCGTGGCTGATGGCGTCGCATGTCGCGTCGAGGTCTTCCTCGGAGGCGGCCTCCATCTCGGCGACGACCGCATCGAGGGTGCGTGCCATGTTGGTGCCGGTGTCGCCGTCGGGAACCGGATAGACGTTCAGCCGGTTGAGGCCGCCGGCGTGCTGTCGAACGGTGTCGCGGAAAGTCGTGATGACGTCGCGCAGAGCACGCGTGTCGAGCCGTTCGAGGGGTGGCACCGCTCCATCGTAACGGCGGCGTGGATGCGCAAATCGGCTGATAGCCTCCATTGGCCGTATGGGCGAGACCCAACCGGTCGGCTCGCGAAGGTTCCTCTCAGCAGTACGTGCAGGAGTACGTCATGGCATCGGTTTGTGAAGTATGCGGCAAGGGCCCCTCGTGGGGTATGTCGGTGTCGCACTCGCACCGCCGTACCAAGCGTCGCTGGAACCCGAACATCCAGCGCATCCGTGCGCTCGTGCAGGGGTCGCCCAAGCGCGTCAACGTCTGCACCAGCTGCATCAAGTCGGGCAAGGTCGTCAAGGCCGGTTGAGTCGTTCCCGCTAGCGTCCGCTGACATGCAGGGCGTGATCAAGGCTTACGACCCGGACAGCCGTCTCGGCGTCCTGGTCTGCGATACCGACATGGCCGAGTACGACCTGGCCGACAACGCGCTCGAGGGCTCGATCTTCCGCATGCTGCGGCAGGGCCAGCGCGTCATCTTCGAGCTGGACGACGGCGGCCGTGCGACTCGCCTTCGACTCGGGTCAGAAATCGACATGGGCACGCCGGGCTTCGAGTAGCCATCTGCATTTCCGATCGGGCATCTGAGAAACGCCGCGCGCTTAGAGCGTTTCAACCCTGACGCTGCGGGTACGGGTGGAGCAAACTTGGGGCGAGGGCGCCAAGTCGCGGCGCCGTCCGGATCCGCGAGGGACACGATGAGCTCGACGACCAGCAACGACCGCCTGCAGCGTTGGGTCGAGGAATGGGCCGCGATCCTGCAACCGGAGTCGGTGCATTGGTGCGACGGCAGGGCCGACGAGTACGACCACCTCGCCAGCGAGCTGGTGGAGTCGGGGACGTTCACGCGGCTCGCGGACGCCAAGCGCCCGGACAGTTACTGGGCCCACTCCGATCCGGCCGACGTCGCCCGCGTCGAGGACCGCACCTTCATCTGCTCGGCCACCGCCGAGCTCGCCGGCCCCAACAACAACTGGCGCGATCCCGACGCGATGCGAGCCGAGATGCGCGCCCTCTACGACGGCGCCATGCGCGGCCGCACGATGTACGTCGTGCCCTTCTCGATGGGCCCGCTCGGATCGCGCATCGCCCACATCGGCGTGCAGCTCACCGACTCCGCGTACGTGGCGGTCTCGATGCGGATCATGACTCGCATGGGCCAGGCCGCGCTCGACGTGCTCGGCGACGGCGACTGGGTGCCCTGCGTCCATTCGGTCGGAGCGCCGCTGGCGCCCGGCGAGGCCGACGTGCCGTGGCCGTGCGACGCGGACAACAAGTACATCGTGCACTTCCCGGAAACGCGCGAGATCTGGTCGTACGGCTCGGGCTACGGGGGCAACGCGCTGCTGGGAAAGAAGTGCTTCGCGCTGCGGATCGCTTCGGTGATGGCCCGTGACGACGGCTGGCTGGCCGAGCACATGTTGATCCTCAAGCTGACCAACCCGGAGGGCCGCTCGAAGTACATCGCGGCCGCGTTTCCGTCAGCATGCGGGAAGACCAACCTGGCGATGATCGTCCCCACGATCCCGGGATGGAAGGCGGAAACGATCGGCGACGACATCTGCTGGATGAAGTTCGGCGACGACGGCCGGCTCTACGCGATCAACCCGGAGGCCGGTTTCTTCGGCGTTGCCCCGGGCACCAGCGACAAGACGAACCCCAACGCGATCAAGACCCTGTGGGGCAACTGCATCTTCACGAACACCGCGCTGACCGACGCCGCCGACGTCTGGT
>DASQTR010000181.1:0-2950 GCA_035641795.1 Ilumatobacter sp. | reverse complement strand
TGGCCGGATCGGTGGCGCTGCCGATCACCGACACCAGCAGCGCGATACCGAGCACCGAACCCACTTGACGACTGGTGTTGTTCACGGCCCCGCCGACCGAGAGTCGGGGTGGAGGCAGCTCCGCGACGGCCGCGGCGGCGTTGACCGGGATGAAGCATGCGATGCCGACGGCGGCGATCTCGTTGAACAGCACCAGCATGAGTGGATCCGGCTCAGTCGTCAGAACGAGGAGGCTGAGCAGCGTCGCCGCGGCCACGAGCAACGGTCCGACGACAACGAACTGCCGGAACCCGTGCCGCGCTGCCAAACGACCCGAGAGCGGAGCCAACACGGCGACCGTGAGCGGGGCGATCGCGCTCAACAGCCCGGCGTGGAGCACGGAGTAGCCCCAGACGCCGCGCAGGAACAACACGCCGTTCAGACCGAAGGCGGCGAAGCCGGCAAAGAACGCGACACTGGCGACGTTGGCGACGCCGAACGACCGGCTCTCGAAGAGCTTGAGGTCGAGCACCGGCTCTGGATGCACACGCTGGCGGGCGACGAACGCCAATGCCAGGACCACGCTGAGCGCCAGCGAGCCGAGGGTGCGAGGGTCGAACCAGCCCCACGTGTCGGACTGCGAGAGACCGAGCGCAACCGCCCCTAACGCGAGCGTGATCATCAGCGCCCCCTCGTAATCCGGACGGTGAGCGCTGCGCACCCGCGGCGTCTCCACCAGCGTGACGGCGCCGACGATGAACAACGCGAGGCAGATCGGGATGTTGATCCAGAACGCGGCGCGCCAGTCGGTGAGGCTGATCACGAGCGCTCCCAGGCTCGGCCCGCTGGCGACGCCGAGTGCTCCCACGCCGCCCCAGATCGCGACCGTCTGGGTCCGTCGTTCGGGCGGGAAGGCGGCGAGCAGTAGACCGAGCGATGCCGGCGCCATGAACGCGCCGCCCAGGCCCTGCACGGCGCGGCCGGCGATCAACACCGCGAGCGACGGTGCGATCGAGCAGATCGTCGAGCCGACTGCGAAGACGCCGACTCCGGTCAGGAACACGCGCTTGCGACCGATCTGGTCGGCGATCTTGCCGCCGACAACAAGGAACGATGCGAAGAAGATGTTGTAGATCGTCACGATCCACGACAGGTCGGCGCGGGTAGTCCCCTCGAACTCGCGAAGGATCTCCGGAAAGGCGACGTTGACGATCGACAGATCGAGCGTGGTGATGTAGGCGGCACCGGCGCAGATCGCGAACGTGAGCCACCGCGACCGCTCCACCGAACCGCTGGCGCCCGCTTCTCGCGGGCGAACGCTCATCGAGCTTTCCTGCTCGGCTGAACTGCAGACACCCGAACTCGCCGGACGTCGACCGGCTCGCCGGAGTTCTCGTCGACGACGTGAGGGCGCACCTCGGCACCGGTCTCGCGGTCAACGAGCACGACGGTCGGCGCCTCGCCGTCGGGCCACATCCAGTCGCTGCCCCAGCGGAACATCGCCGCCAGCACGTCCCAGAACGCGCGCCCCTTGTCGGTGAGCCGGTACTCGTAGCGCGTTGGCGTTTGCTGGTACTCGACACGTTGCAGCATTCCCTCGTCGCACAACCGCGTGAGCCTCGCCGTGAGCACTGCCCGGGGGATCGCCAGCGCCGACTGGAATTCGTCGAAGCGGCGGCGGCCGTAGAACGCTTCGCGCATCACGAGCGGCGTCCACCAATCCCCGATCAGGTCGGTGGCGCGGGCGATCGGGCAGGCGACGGCGTCGAAGCGCGTCCTTCTCACGCAGGAACCTTCTCCAGCCGGGCGGGCACGTGTTTGTGGTGCGGCGTGCCGGCGAACCAGTCACGGTCCTCACCGGCCGTCAGCTCGTTGGGGGCCACGCCGACTGCGTCGCTCGAGCCGCTCGGACCGAGGCCGAATCCGTTCGGCAGCGTGATGTGTCCGGCCAGCAGCGTGTCGGTGACCTCGACGGTGGCGACGGCAGAACCGCGCTTCGTCGTGATCCGTGCCCGGTCGCCGTCGGCGAGCCCCAGGCGGCCGGCGTCGTCGAGCGAGACCCGGAGCGCGCCAAGTTGATCCTTCTTGCGCCACGCCGGATCGCGTTGGATCGTGTTGGCCGTCGATGAGCGGCGCTCGCCGGCCGACAGCACGAGCGGGAAGTCGGCGTCACCGACCGCCGCGCCGGCGACACCGAGCGCCGCCAGCTCCGCCAACAGCGGAGGGATGGCCAGCGAGACCTTCCCGTCCGGCGTCTCCAGGCGACGCATCGTCTCGTCGTAATCGTCGACCGTGAACGTGACTCCGTGCGGCGAGCCGAGGATCGCCTCGAACAGCGCCTCGCCGAGCGGCGTGCCGTCGTCACCGACGCCGGCGCGACGGATCGAGTCGGGATACGTCAGTGCGCAACGTTGGGCGAGGCCCCACAACGCGGCGGCGCCGGCCGCGGGCGAGCCATCGGCCGAGGTGAGGGTCGGGCCGAGCGTCTCGTACAGGATCACGGCCGCAAGGCGGGCGAGCTCGGGGCGGGCGACGCCGAGGCCGATGAAGGCCTCGGCGTAGGGTGCCCGCCCCCGTCGCGCGGCCTCGTGCAACGGGGCCAGATCATCGTCGGTGTAGGCCCCGAGCGCGCGGCAAAGCCGGGCATGTATCTCGTACTCGGGCAGCGTGCCGGGGAGCGGCTCGATCAGCGGCGGCCGCAGCTGGAACACGTTGCGCGGGAACTCGAGGTTGAAGAACGTGCACTCCCACTTCTCGAACTGAGACGCCGCCGGCAGCACGTAGTGCGCCTCGCGCGCAGTCTCGGTGAGAGCGACGTCGATGACGACGAGCAGATCGAGAGCTCGCAGCGCGTCCCGCATGCGGTGGCTGTCGGCCAGCGAGTGGGCGGGGTTGGCCGACTCGACCAGCATCGCCCGGAAACGGCCGGGCTGGTTGCTGAGGATCTCGTCGGGGATCACGTTGCACGGCA
>DASQTR010000180.1:0-12830 GCA_035641795.1 Ilumatobacter sp. | reverse complement strand
GGCCTGACCGCCGTGACGCGGGCGGTCGAGCTCTCCGGTGAAGGATCGCGCGATCTCGAGACGGCGCGGCAGGCGGCCCGCGAGGCGCGCGAGACCGTCACCGGTCGATGAGCCGCGACGCGCCACTGCACGGGCGTCGCGTGGTGACGACCCGCGACGAACCCGGGGAGCTCGAGCGACTGCTTGCCGAGGCCGGCGCCACGGTCGTCCACGTGCCGCTGATCGAGATCGCCGACGCGCCAGACGGCGGCGCCGAATTGCAGAAGGTGCTGTGCGTGCTCGACGACGTCGACTGGGTCGTGGTGACGTCACAGCATGGTGCCACTCGCGTCGGTGAAGCGCTGGCCAGTCACCCCAACGTGCACACCGCTGCGGTCGGCACGCGCACCGCTGCCCAGCTCGAGCTCTTGACCGGGCGCCCCGTCGACGTCACGCCGGCGCGGCAGACCGCAGCCGATCTGCTCGAGGCGATGCCGGCCGAGGGTGCTGGGCAGATCGCGGTCGTCGCACAGGCCGACCGCGCCGACCCTGTGTTGGCGGTCGGCCTGTCGGCCTTGGGGTATCGAGTGCGCGCGGTCACCGCCTACCGCACGCTCGTGCGAGCACCGGGCGCCGAGGATCGGGCCGCGGCGCTCGGCGCCGATGCGGTTGCCTTCGCGAGCGGATCAGCAGCCCAGGCGTGGAAGGACGCGATCGGCAGCGAGACGCCGCCTGTTGTCGTCGCCATCGGCCCCACGACCGCCGGCGCGGCTCGGGCCTGCGGCTTGACGGTCACGCACGTCGCCGAGCAGCACAGCGTCGGCGGTCTCGTGGAGGCCGTGATCGACGCGCTCAGCGCGCACCGCCGGAACTGAGGGGCTATTCCCGCGATGGCTGATAGTCCGTGTTGCGGTCGACCGTCGTGTAGATGTCCATCCCGATCGGATGGCGTTGCTCCTCTGCGATGTGTCCGAGCAGACCGGCGCAGCGGGCGAGCAAGGCGACTCCGCGGATGACTCCGAGCGGGATTCCGATGTCGGCGAGTACGGCCCCGCACACGCCCGCGCCATTGAGTGGCAAGGTGCGACCGAGCACGTCGGCGTGCGCGCGCCCGATCGCCTCGAAGAGGGCGAGGTGCGGCCCGTACTGACCGTGCTCGCGCGCCAACGCCGACAACACCGGTGTCCGTGGATCACCGTGTTTGTGCACTGGGTGTCCGAGACCGGGCACGAAGGTTCCAGCCGCCTTCTGCGCAGCGACGGCTTCCCGCGCCACCGCGTCCCAACCGGCCTCGTCCGCGGGCGGAGCGCCGAGCGCCGCGACCACGGAGTCGAGGAAGAGCGCTGCATCCTCGGTCACGCCGAGGAACCGTGAGCCGCCACCGAGCAGGCCGGCGGCAAGTGCGCCCTGGATCGACTCGGGAGCGCTCAGCAATGTGACTCGCGCGGCGATCGCCGTTGGTGTGAAGCCATGGTCGGCAAGCGCCACCAGCACGGCGTCGAACATCGCCCGCTGTCCGTCGGTCGGACGGCGGTCGGTGAGCAACCAGTAGGCGAGCTCGCCGAACGAGATCTTGCCCAGCAGCTCGGTGGCCAGGTCGTGTCCGAGCAGCATGATCGAGTCGACTTCCGATGCGCCGATTCCGGTCCGAAAGGTGGCCGGTGGACCGTCTGAACTCATGTGGACGTTCCTTTCTGTCGATGGTGTCCATCGATGGGTGACATCGGCCGGGCGACGCTCAATGCTCGCCGAACGGTGCCGCCCGACTTGCCTCGGACATCATGGGACGGACGGATGGTGCGGGCGTATGCTCGTCGGTCGCTGAGCGGATCCGACTCTTTCACCATGTCTTCTCCATCTGCCTGGATCGGCCGCGTCCGGACACTCCTGGCGGTCGCCGTCATCTCGGGCGCTGTCGTGCTACCCGCAGCCTCCGGTGCCGCCGCGCCTGGCCAGATGCCGGCGCAGGCTGCCTCACCCGTGCACCGCGTCTCCAGCACGGTCGCTGACGCGGGCGGACCCTCTATCTCGTCCGACGGGCGCTGGGTGGTGTTCGCGGGCAAGATCGGCGACCGCGAGTCGGTCTTCCGTACCGACCGCCAGACGAACTCGACGGTCGAGATGTCGCCGATCCCACCGGGCGTGCGCGCCGGGCACACGATCCATGCCCGCTTGTCGGCGGACGGCTGTGTCATCGCCGCCGTCAGCGAGATCGCCTTCGACCTGTTCCGTGACGACGACCGCGACGATCGCTGGGACGTCTATCGGCTGGTCGTCCCCGAGTGCGGCGGCCAGCCCAACGGTTGGGAGCTGGTGTCCGGCGCCGAGCTGACAGGTATCGCGCGCGATGACGTGTTCACCGACTCCGCGCCGGCGCTCACCGGCTCTGGCGCCCAGATCGCGTACGTGCACCAGGCCCCCGGGGCGCCCGACGGCGTCGCGACCATCAGCATCGTCGACGTCACGGTGCCGATCAACGAGACCGGTCGCGTGCAGCGGGTTGCCGGCATGCCCCCGGAGGCGCCGGGAGGGGCGTTCAAGTACCGCGGCGCTCGCGATCCGGTGATCTCGCAGAACGGCCGCCACCTCGCCTTCGTGTCCGACACGACCGCATCGGAAGCGCTCCCGGGATGGGGCACCGGCCCCGTACTTGGCGAGCACGCGGTATCGCAGGTCTACGTGTGGGACCGCCAGGTGGAGGACCAACGCCGCGCGGTGCGGCTGATCTCGGGACACGACGGTGTCGCATCGGCTGCCGGCGGCGCCGAGCCCGACATGTCGGAGGACGGCCGGGTGATCGTCTTCACGTCGCGCGACCGGACCTTGTTGCCGGCCAACCTGACCCATTGCACGCCCGACTGCCCGTCCCAGGTGTACCGCTTCGATCGTGACACCGACGGCAACGGCATCTTCGACGAGCCCGCACGGCGCCCGCAGCTGGCGCTGGTGTCGGCGGTCGACGCGGGCGTGGTGCCACTGGGTCTGCCGGAGGCGGGCGACGCCCCGTCGTGGGCGCCCACCGTCAATGCCGACGGCAGCCAGATCGCGTTCGTGACCGACGCGACCAACCTGCTCCCGAGCAAGCGCGCGGGCGGCGGTGGCGAGGACGACGGTGACCTGCTCGTCGCCGAGTTCGTGCTCGGCAGCATTCGGCGCGTGCTCGACGGCGCTGACACCACCGGCGTGCCCGGCGCCCACGGCAATCCGGCGCTGTCGAAGACCGGCCAGGTGATCGCCTTCGACACGATGGCGGCAGCAGCGATTCCCGGCGCCAACGTGCTGGGGGGCAACGGTGGTGGCGCGGTGGTGACCGTCGAAGCGACGCCGCAGCTGTCGCTGGCGGCGGTCGACTTCGGCACGGTGACGCTGGGATTCGAGAGTACGGAGCTGTACGCGACGGTGCTCAACGCAGGCCCGGGCGCGTTCGAGCCCTCGGTCGTGGAATCCTCGTCGCCCAACTTCAAGATCACCGGTGGCACGTGCTTCCGCGGCATCATCATCGCCGCCGGCGGCAAGTGCTCGATCAACCTGACGTTCAATCCGACCGAGCCCCGCGCGTTTTCGGCCACATTGTCCGTGCGCGGCGTGGGGGCGGGCGGTGGTTCCGTGTCGACAACGATTCGTGGCGCGGCGGGCGTGCCGGCCCTGCTCGCCGATCCCGGCGGCGTCGATCTTGCCAGGGGGGTGGTCGGTCTGCGTGGCGACCAGGTCGCGATCGACATCGAGAACATCGGCTTCGTGCCGACCGGGATCGCACGTCTCGACATCGCCGGCGCGCATCCCGACGACTTCCGCATCGTGACCGAGGCATGCACGCGGCGGGCGCTCAACCCCGACGCCAGCTGCGCGGTGGGGATCGAGTTCGTGCCGACCGGCGCCGGCTACCGCAGCGCGCTGTTGATCGCAACCGCCGTCGACGGCGCCTACACCACCGCCGTGCTCGGCGGGTTCGCCGACTACGACCCGGATCTCCGCATCGCCGAACCGACCGCGCGGCCCGGCGAGCAGTTCTGGGTGGGCGGCTCGGGGTTCCCCGCCAACTCAGTGGTGTCGCTCGGGTTCGACGACGGCGGCAACCCGTTCGCCACCATCCCGACCACACCGGACGGGACGTTCCTCGTCAGCGTCACGCTGCCGGCACGGATCCGCATCGGACCGCGCGTGCTCGTCGCGTCTAGTCCCGGTGGCGTCGTCGCCGACCGCGCGATCGAGGTGCTCGGCAGTCGCGACACGACGACGGCGGCCGTCCCCGGGTACGGGCTGGGGTAGGGCGTCAGCCCCCGTCGGTGCGCGGCACGAGCGTGCCGCCCAGCAGCACCGCCACCTCGCACCCGGTCCCTGACGTCTCGCCGGCGGCCTCGCACGACACCGCCAGCACGATGTTGTCAGACGGTGCGAACGGCAAGGGGCTGACCCGTGGTTGGAACTCGTTGGCGCTGTTCATCGCCCCGAGGTCCCAGGTGTAGAGCACGTCGCCGTTGCGCAGCAACTGCGCTGCGCCGAGATCGCCGTTGGGGTTTTGCAGCACGAGGTCGGTCATCAAGAACTGCGAGTCGGGCGGGACCGACATCGACTCGCTGCGCTCCTGGGTGATGCCGACGTCGACGGCGATCCGGTAGGAGATCGGCTCGCCGATGGTCTGCGCCACGGCAACGGGATCGTCTTGCTCGATCGGCACCGTCGTGGTGGTGGTGCTGGCGATCGTCGACTCGGTCGGCGCGAACTGGTCGACCCTGTCGGCCACGGCGCGGTCGGCGGCGTCGCGGATCTCCGGCCGCACGACCCAGTACCAGGCACCGATCACGAGCGCGATGCCGGCCAACGCGAGTGCGACGCGGCCGATGGTGCGCGCCGGGATCGTCGGTGGCTGGATCAGCGTGGCCCGCCCGGTGGCGGGCTCGTGCTCGGGCTCGGTGGCCTCGATCTCGAAGTCGACCTGGCGCTCGGCCCTCCGGAAGAACCCGCGCCTGGCGCGCAGCTTGAGCCGGACCAGACTGCTCGACCCTGGCGCCACACCGACTGCCGGTGGGTCGAACGACCCGTCGACACGACCGCTGGTGTCGATGAGGTGCAGACGGCAACTGGCGAGGTTGTTGCCGTGGTTGTCGACCATGAACTCGTAGGTCGCCCGCCGCCGGCCGCGCTGGAGCGGTTGCAGCACCGTGATCCGGCGGTCGTCGAACGCGCTCACGGCGACGATCGTTTCGGTGACGGTGCTGTCGTCGGGATTGCTCTGAGGGATGACCCGTACGGCGACCGCGGTCGGGCCAGAGCTCGTCGACGGGATCGCCGGCGGACGAACGGTCACCTCGATCACATCACGCGACCCGCCGAAGAGCGTCACGTTCGGACGCGTCACCGTCGTCCACGCGGCTGACAGCCCGGCGGGGATGATCGTGTAGCTCTCGGTACGGTCGCCGACGTTCTCCACCACCACCGACAGGGACGCGGCGGTCCCGGGGCGGACGGTCATGTCGTCCTGTACGAACCATGCCTGGACCGCCATTGAGCCGAGACGATACCGCCGCGCTCCCATCGCAACCGGGAATCCTCGGTGGTGGCGTACGATGCCTGCATGGTGAGTCAGGGCCCGGCCGACTTCCCGATTCACCGGCCGCGGCGGCTGCGCCGCACGCCGGCGCTACGCGATCTCGTCGCCGAAACCCACGTCGCCGTGACCGATTTGATCGCGCCGCTGTTCGTGCGCGAGGGCATCGACGCCCGGGTCGAGATCCGCTCGTTGCCCGGCGTCTACCAGGAGACCCTGGAAAGCCTCCGCAAGGGCGTGGTCGAGCTGGCGTCGATGGGCGTGCGGGCCGTGATGCTGTTCGGCGTGCCCGCCCACAAGGACGCGGTCGGGTCGGCGGCGTTCGATCCCGACGGCATCGTGCAGGTCGCGCTGCGTGAGCTGCGCGGCGAGGTCGCCGACGACGTGGTGCTGATGGCCGACCTCTGTGTCGACGAGTACACCAGTCACGGGCACTGCGGGATCGTCGGCGACGACGGCGCGGTCGACAACGACGCGACACTCGAGATCTACGCCAAGGCGGCGGTCGCCCAGGCGGAGGCCGGTGCCGACGTCGTAGCGCCGAGCGGGATGATGGACGGCCAGGTGGGCGCCATCCGCGCCGCGCTCGACGGCAACGGATTCCGCGACGTGGCGATACTCGGCTACTCGGCCAAGTACGCGAGCGCGCTGTACGGACCCTTCCGCGACGCGGTCGACGTCACGATCGTCGGAGGCGGCGACCGCAAGGGGTATCAGCAAGACTGGCGCAACGCCCGGGAAGCGCTGGTCGAGGTTCGCGCCGACCTCGCGCAAGGCGCTGACATGGTGATGGTCAAGCCGGCGCTCGCCTATCTCGACGTGATCAGCGCCGTGCGGCGCGAGGTCGACGTGCCGCTCGCCGCCTACCACGTGAGCGGCGAGTACTCGATGCTGAAGGCGGCCTCGGCCAACGGGTGGATCGATCACGACGCCGTCGCCCTCGAGCACCTCACCGCGATCAAGCGCGCCGGGGCCGACCTCATCCTCACGTACCTGACGCGCTGGTTCGCCGAGCGAGCCGCCGGCGCCGGTCGATGATCCCGCTCTGCGATCCTGTTCGCTGTCCCGCCGCAGGTTGCGTCGCAACCGTGTGCCGAGGCGCCGGCGTCGCCTCGAACGGCGAGATGTTCGCGCGCTCCTCGGCGGCCATCCCTGGCGGGGTCAACTCGTCGATCCGCGCCTTCAAGTCGGTCGGCGGACGCCCCTACGTCGTCGGCCGCGCCGAAGGCGCTTATCTCTGGGATGTCGAGGGCACGCGCTACATCGATCTCGTCCAGAGCTACGGGGCGGTGATCCTCGGCCATGCGCACCCGGCGATCACGGCCGCCCTCCGGCAGGCTGCCGGCGACGGTACGTCGTACGGCGCGCCCACGCCGCGCGAGATGAAACTTGCCGAGGCGATCGCTGCGCGGGTCGCGTCGTGTGAGCAGGTGCGGTTCATGAACTCGGGCACGGAAGCGACGAGCACGGCTGTGCGCCTCGCGCGCGGTTACACGCGCCGCGACGGAGTCGTGATCTTCCACGGCAACTTCCATGGCGCGACCGACGCGCTGCTCGCCGCCGGCGGCAGTGGCGTGGCCACGCTCGGGCTGCCCGGCACGGCGGGTGTGCCGAAGGGAGCGGTCGCCGAGACGCTCGTGGTGCCGTACAACGCGGTGCCGACGCTGGACGAGTCGGTTGCCTGCGTGATGGTCGAGCCGATCGCGGCGAACATGGGCGTCGTTCCGCCCGCCCCCGGCTTTCTGGAGGGCCTGCGGGCGGAGTGCGATCGAGTTGGCGCAGTGCTCGTCTTCGACGAGGTGATCACCGGCTTTCGGATCGGCGAAGGTGGTGCCCAGGCGATGTACGGCGTGACGCCGGACCTCACCACGTTCGGCAAGGTGATCGGCGGCGGGCTGCCGATCGGCGCCGTCGGTGGCCCACGCCGGATCATGGAGACGCTGTCGCCGCTCGGCCCTGTGTTCCACGCCGGCACGCTCGCCGGCAACCCGCTCGCCACTGCCGCCGGGCTGGCGGCGCTGAACGAGCTCGACGGTGACACGTACGCCGAGCTCACGCGTCGCGCCGGTCGGCTGGCGTCGATGATGACCGAGGCGTGTGCGGCGGCGGGGTTCCCGGCCCGGTTTCCGGCGGTGGGTTCCCTGCTGGGCATGTACTCCGGCGGCGGTGAGCTGCCCGTCGACTTCGCCGGCGCCAAACAGACCGACGAAGCGGCCTACGCACGGTTCTTCCACGCCATGCTCGCTGAAGGTGTGGCAATGGCGCCCGGTGCATACGAGGCGCTGTTCGTCGGACTCGCCCACACGGACGACGTGCTCGAGCAGATCGCCGAAGCGGCACAGCGCGCCGCCAAGCAGGCCTGCGCGACCTGACGTGCGCGAGATCTTCAGCGTCCGGTTCTTCATCGCCGTCGGCGCCGTCGCCGGCCTGCTCTTCCTGCTGTTCACGTTCTTCGTCGCCCGCGACGTCGTCGACGAGGCGATCAGCGACGGCGGCGCGGACGCCGCCGAGACCGAGCCGCGCGCGATCGACCTCGTCGACGTCGTGTCGGGTACGACCGATCCCGGATTCCGGTTCACGGAGGGGGGGCAAGCGACCGGCAATGTAGAGCTGATCCTCGACCCGACGCGCAAGGTGACGGTCGTGGCCGGCACCCCGGGGGAGGACGACTGCGGCCGGCTCGCCGAGCCAGGCGCTTGTGCGATCGTCGCCGACTTGCTCGGCGAGGGTGTGGTGTGGTTCGCCCTGGTGCCGATGGGCGACGGTCTTGCAGTGCCGCTCCCTGCGATCGACTCGCTCGACGACGGCGTGGCGACGCTCGTCAACGGATGGCAGCTGCCGCACGCACCGGCGCTCGACAGGCGCTGCGGTGCCGACGAGCTGTTCGAGTCGTATCGGCAGTGGAAGCAGATCCTCGGGGACAACTTCACGACGATCTACGACATCGAACAGCGCCGGCTCACCGCCGTGGTGTGCCGCCAGGTCGTCCCCTACGCCCCGCCGCCGTCGACGCCTGCACCTGGTGCGAGCGATCCTGCGCTGTAGCAGGGATCGCTCACACAGCTGGCGCGGGGTCGAGCGCGGGCTCGGCGCCAGTATCCCGTTCGCGGTGCGCAGTCTCGGCCCTACCGAGGAACTCGAGCAGGATCCGGTTGAACGTCGTGGCGTGCTCGATCATGAACCCGTGGGCGGCGCCGCTGATCACCACCAGCTCGGCGGTGGGGATTCGCTCGGCGAGCTCCTCGGCGTCACCTCGCGGCGTGAGGATGTCCTGGTTGCCGACCATGACCAACGTCGGCACGTCGATCCGGCTGAGCTCGCCGGCTAGGCCTTCGGGAGCGGCGAGGATGGCGCCGACCTGTGCCGCGAAGGCGTGCGTGGGGCGTGACAGCGCCAGCGGGCCGAGCCAGCCGATCGCCGGGCTGATCCGGCGTAGCGACCTCGGCCCGATGGTCCAGCGCGCGGCATTGCCGGTCATCGCCCGCATGCCGCGCTGGCGCGCGATCTCGCTCCACTCGGAGAGCAGGTCCTGGCGCCAGGGATGCTGCTGGCACGCCGTGCAGGCGAGCGTCAGCGAGCGCACGCGGTCGGGGTATCGGAGGGCGAGGATCTGGGCGATCACGCCGCCCATCGAGGCGCCCACCACGTGGGCGTCGTCGGCGCCGGCGTGGTCCATGACGGCGATCGTGTCGTCGACCATCTGCATCAGCGAATAGACGCCGTAGGGCTTGTCGCTGCGGCCGGCGCCGCGGTTGTCGAGCGCGATCGTGCGGTATCGGCGCGCCAGCGCTAGCCGCTGCAGGATCCAGAGATTCTTGTCGGCGCCGAGCCCCTGGATCATCACGACCGGCGGCGCACCGCTGCGTCCGGTCGTGCCGTAATGCATGCGGATGCCGTCGGACGCGCGCACGTAGGGCATCAGCCGAAGGCTTCCCGGAACGTGCCTGCGCCCGGCAACCAGTCGAGCACGGTGCCGCGCAGCGGGCCGCCGAACTCGACGAGCAGTTCGTCGATTCGGCGTTGCAGCGCGTCGGCGAGCTCGAGCTCGGCGAGCGGACCGCGGCGGATGCGAGTTCGAGCCAGGGGCACTCCGAGCTCGACGCGAGCGGCGCGGCTCGACAGAGCGGACAATGTCACCGCCGGAAGCACGCGCACGCGAGCAGCGACGGCGGCGCCGACCAGCGCATGGTCGATCGCCCCGGTGTGGGCGTTGTCGCGGCGATGGGCCGCGCTGAGCACCACCAACTCTCCGGCGCGCAGCGCGCCCGCGAGCTCGTCGGCGATCGGCAGTAGGCCGCCGAGCCGCTGGAGCAGCGGCCCGATCGGTGCCACGTCTGGTCGTCCGACGAAGCGCACGGGACGACCGACGGTGTCGCCGAGCGCAAGTGCTGCCAGCAGCGGCGCCAACGCGAGGGCACGGGCGTTGGTGACGATCAGCGCGCCACCCCGCCGCGGAAGGTGTTCGGCGCCGCCCACCGAGACATCCCATCGCAGGCGACTGACGGCGAAGGCCCGCGCCACTGCGTCGGAGTCGCAGCCCCAGTCGTCGACGTTGCCGCCGGACCAGTCGCGTAACGTGCGCGCGGTGCCGGCGGCGGTGGCGCTGGCGGCCCGGGCGGGCGCGGTCACGACCCCGGCGATGGCCTTGATCGGGTTGGTCATCACGCCACCTGCCGGCGCGCCGGAGTGTGGATGATGCTCGGCCAGCGATAGAGCTGGTCGATCACCTCCCGCGTGGTCGCCGCCGGTTCGAAGCGCAGCACCTCACGGGCGCGACCGTTGTCGGCGAGGCGGCCGCGGTGGAGCATCTCGAGCACATGCTCGGGAAGCGGAGCACCACTCACGTACGCGAGTCCGCGCGCCACCGCCCATTCGGGACCGAAGAGCGGCACGGGCAGCCGCCTGCCGCGGCGGATCGCCTGCAACGCCGTGACCGCCCCCGAGGCGACGATGTTGAGCGGTTCCGCCAGCCGCTCCCTGACGGCGGACACGAAGGCGTCGGCGGCGTCGTGCTGGTGGACAACCGCGAACGGTGGATCGGCGAGCGCGCTGAACGGGACCGCCGGCATGCGGAGGAAGCGGCCGAGCGGGCTGGGGATGTGAGGCCCGAGGATCGGTGCCAATCGCAGCGCGCCGACACTGACGCCGACTCTCTCGGCGATCGCTGCCCCGGTGCGCTCGATGTCCGCCAGCATGTGCCCCCACTCCGATGTCGGGTCGACGGACGCCTCCTCGCCGGGCCGTGTGACCGATCCACGACCGCGCCCGTAGACCTCGATCCCACTGCGCAGGATGATCGACTCGAGCGCCCGGCACTCCGCCACGGCGCCGAGCACCGAGATCATCGCGTCGTCGGTGAGCCGACGGGCCGTCGTGGGCGCCGCCCGCGCATGGGGCTCCCATACCGCGAGATGCACCAGCACATGCGGGTTGAAGCGCGTGACCTCGCTGACGATGCGATCGTGCTGACCAGCCACGATACGATGGAAGACCGTTCTACGAAGCCGGGCTCGCGGCGGATCGGTATCGATTCCCTCGAGCGATCCCACCCACGACTCGGCTTCGAGCAAGCTAGCGATCCGCGATCCGAGCTCGCCGCCCATCCCGCTTATGAGCACCCGCACACCGGCCATGATCCGTCACGCTACCTGGGGCGTCATTCCCCGATCCCGGATTGGCCGCGCCCTGACGATGTTCGGGCTGACCGTCGCCTTCGGCTCCGTCGTGCGCGCCGACGTGGCGATCATCGGGAGCGCCGCCACCGCCGGAACCGCCGCCGAACGGATCCTCGTCACGGGGCCGGGCGTGTTCTTCCCGATGAACCCGATTCCGAAGTGTGAGGTGCTCAACAACTTCGGAGGCATGAGCAAGCAGTTCGGCAGCGGCGGCCACCAGGGCGTCGACATCGGCGCTGCGGTCGGCCAGGAGGTGTACGCGGTCGAGGACGGCGTGCTGACCAGGCAGCTCACCGATCTGGGCTCGGCTCCGGGCAACGCATGGATCCTGCGCGGCAACACCGACACCCAGTACCGCTACTACCACCTGTCGGCGTTCGCCTCGGGCCTGACGGTCGGCAGCACGGTGCGCCGGGGCGACCTGATCGGCTACGTCGGAGACACCGGCAACGCCACCCCCGGCGGCCACCACCTGCACTTCGAGCTGCGCCCCGGCCCGTCGCCGTACGGGACGCCGGTCGACCCCGTCCCGCTGCTATCGATCCCACGCAACTGCACGGTGTACCCCAAGCAGTGACGGCGCCACGGCCGAACTCCTCACTCGTCACTCCTCAGCCTCTTCACTCCTCAGCGATGAAGAGCAGCGCAGGTGTCTCGAGCAGCGTTCTCAGCCGCTGCACGAACGTCGCCGCGTCCCAGCCGTCGACCATGCGGTGATCGAAGCTCGATGACAGGTTGAGCATCTGGCGTGGCTCGAACGATCCGCCGCGCCAGACCGGTCGCATCTCCATCTTGTTGACGCCGACGATCGCGACTTCGGGCGCGTTGAGGATCGGCGTCGTCACCAGCCCGCCGAGGGCGCCGAGCGACGTGATCGTGATCGTCGAGCCCGTCAGCTCCTCGCGCGTTGCCGAGCCGTCGCGCGCGGCGGCGGTGACCCGTGCCAGCTCTGCCGCCAGGTCGCGCAGGCTGCGCCCTTCGACGTTACGAATCACCGGTACCAGCAGCCCGTGCTCGGTCTGCGTGGCCACGCCCAGCTGCACGGCATCGAACGTCGTCAGCGTCTGGGTGGCGTGCTCGTAGTGCGCGTTGAGCCGCGGCTGCTCGGCGCACGCGATCGCGATCGCCCGTGCGATGAACGGCAGCAGCGTGAGGCGGACGCCGTCGTCGCCGTGTTGGCGGTTCAACTCGGCACGAAGCCGTTCCAGCTCGGTGGCGTCGACGGCGTCGACGTAGGTGATGTGCGGGACCTGTGTCCATGTCGTCGTGAGACGCTCGGCGATCTGGCGGCGCACACCGCGTACCGGCTCGGTCCGCCCGGCGGCTTCCGCGGCTCGAGCCTGCGTGATCGGGCGTATCGGCGTGTTCGACCGCGCGGCGATCAAGCGATCGAGGTCGGTGTGCACGATGCGACCACCGGGGCCCGAACCGGCGACATGCGCCAGGTCCAGCCCGAGGGTCTTCGCCCGTGCCCGTACGGCAGGCGCGGCGGTCGGCCGGGTATCCGCGGGAGCGCCGCGCACCGGTGTCGCGGGAGCCGCCTCCTTGTCCACAGATGCGGGAGCCGAGTCGTGTGCATCGCCCGGTGGCGTCAACGCTTCGCCGTCGTGTCGGTCTCCAGCGGTCTC
>DASQTR010000179.1:0-14102 GCA_035641795.1 Ilumatobacter sp. | reverse complement strand
CCCCGCCGCGGTTGCCGCAGCTGCCGAAGCGGTCGCGAAGCAAGCCGGCACGCGCTGAGCTGCGCACACCTGGCTTGACCACGACGGATCCGACGCGGCGGCGGCTACTGTTCGGCGATGGCGTCGAAAAGCTCGAAGTTGGATCATCTCGCCCACGTGCCGCTGTTCGACGGCTGCAGCCGCAGGGAGTTGGCGTCGATCGCCAAGGCCGGTGACGAGATCACGATGACTGCCGGCACCCTGATCATCGACCAGGGCCAGCTCGGTCGCGAGGCGTTCGTCGTGCTCGACGGGCAAGTGACCGTGAAGCGCGGTGGGCGCAAGATCACCTCGCTCGGGCCGGGGGCGATGGTGGGCGAGCTCTCGTTGCTCGACCACGGGCCGCGCACGGCAACGGTCGTGTGCGACACCGACTGTTCGTTGTTCGTGATCGATCAACGCCACTTCCGTTCGGTGCTCGAGCAGCATCCCTCGATTGCGATGAAGCTGCTCGCGACGCTGGCGGCCAACATCCGCATGATGGACCGCCAGTCCTACGGCTGACGGCCATTCGGGCTGCGCTGCGCCCCGCTCCGCCGCCGGCTAACAGCGGATCAACGTGGGCCCGATCGCGGGCGGCGACTAGCGTGAACGGCGCCATGGCCTCTCATCCCGCACCGCCGCAGACCGAGGCGACACCGGGCCGGATCAGGCCTCATCACGTTGCGATCGCACTAGGGGTCGGCATCGCGTTGTTCACGGCGATCTCCGGGATCGTGCCCCTGATCACCGACTGGCACAATCCCAACGGGATCCATCGCGAGGTCTTCGGCAACGTGCCGGGTCCGTTGCAGGTCGCCTTCTACACGGTGATCCCAGTCGTGCTGGCATGGGGGGCGTTCCGCTTCGCCGACCGCATGAAGAACTGGGAACGCGGCGGTCCTGCCCAGCGGCGCACAACACTCGACAACGCCGAGCAGCGCGTCAAGCGCTACCGGGCGGGCGCCTACATGCAGACGCTGATGCGCGATCCGGCCGCCGGTCTGATGCACTCGATGATCTACTTCGGTTTCCTCGTGCTGCTCGGCGTCACGACGGTGCTCGAAGTCGACCACCAGCTCCCCGAGGACCTCAAGTTCCTGCACGGCTACACGTACCAGGCCTATGCCTTCGTCGGTAATGCAGCCGGACTGGTGTTCCTGGGCGGGGTGGTCTGGGCGATCGTGCGCCGGTACGTCCAGCGCCCGTACCGCATCCGCATCAAGTCCAAGGTCGACCATGTGCTCGCGCTGGGCAGCCTGCTCCTGATCGCGGTGACGGGGTTCGCAGCCGAGATGTTCCGCATCGCGCTCGGGTCCGCCGGCGGCGAGGACATGCACTGGGAGCGGTTCAGCTTCATCAGCTATCCGCTGTCCAAGACCATCGACGGATTCGACGTCGACGTGCTCGAGAACTGGCACCAGGCATTGTGGATCGCGCACGTCGTGTCGTTCGTGTTTTTCCTGGTGATCCTCCCGGGCACGATGCTGCGTCACATGTTCACCTCGCCATTGAACATGTACCTCAGTCCGAAGGATCGCCCCAAGGGGGCGATGAAGCCGATGCCGAACCTGATGGAGACCGAGCTCGAGACGTTCGGGGCCTCGGTCGTCGAAGACTTCACGTGGAAGCAGCTGCTCGACACCGACGCCTGCACGATGTGCGGACGCTGCACGAGCGTGTGCCCGGCTCAGGCGACGGGCAAGCCGCTGGACCCGCGCGAGATCGTGCTCAAGGTGGGTGAGGTGATGGCGGCCACGGGTAACCCCCCGGTGAGTCCGCCGCTCGGTCTCGACCGAGACATCACGATCGGCGCCAACAGTCTGTTCGAGCGTGTCACGCCGGAGGAGATCTGGGCGTGTACGAGTTGCAAGGCATGCGACGAGATCTGTCCGGTCAACATCGAGATCCTCGACAAGATCCTCGACATGCGGCGCTACCTGTCGCTGATGGAGTCGAACTTCCCCGCCGAGCTCGGCAACGCGTACCGGGCGATGGAGAACCAGAGCAATCCGTGGGGCATGAACCAAGGTGAGCGCGGCGACTGGGCGAACGGTCTCGTCCTCGAGGACGGGCGCACCGTCACGATCGTCGACCCGAGCGAGCCGTTCACCGCCGAGTACCTCTACTGGGTGGGCTGTGCCGGGAGCTTCGACGACAAGAACAAGAAGGTCACGCAGGCGATGGCAAAACTGCTCGCACGCGCAGGCATCGACGTCGCCATCCTCGGCCCGAGCGAGATGTGCACCGGCGACCCGGCTCGCCGATCGGGCAACGAGTATCTGTTCCAGATGCTGGCGATGCCCAACATCGAGATGCTCGACGGCCTCGGCGTCAAGAAGATCATCACGCAATGTCCACACTGCTTCAACACGCTCCTCAACGAGTACCCGCAACTCGGCGGCCACTACGAGGTCATCCACCACACCCAGCTGCTGGAGCGACTGATCGCCGACGGTCGGCTCGACGTCAGCCAAGCGACGCTGGAAGAACGCATCACCTATCACGACTCGTGCTACCTGGGCCGCCACAACGACGTCTACCTCGCGCCGCGGCGAGTGGTCGGGTCGATCAAAGGGATCGAGGTCGTCGAGATGCCGCGCAACGGCACCAAGGGAATGTGCTGCGGGGCCGGTGGCGCGCGGATGTGGATGGAGGAGTCGATCGGCACCAAGGTCAACGACGAACGCGCCGCCGAAGCGTTGTCGACCGGTGCCTCGCGGGTGGCCACCGCCTGCCCGTTCTGCTACATCATGCTGGATGACGGCGTGAAGGGAGCGGGCGTCGAGGAGGACCAGGTGAAGGTCGCCGATCTCTCGATCCACCTACTCGACGCGATCCAGGCCGGCGAGCGCCGCTTCGCGGAGTCGTATGCGCCGCTCGGCGAAGAGGGGGCGGCGGCGGCCCCCGCGTGAGTTGACGGATTTCGTTGCGATTTGGTGTCGACGTCGGATTTCGTGTTTGCAGGCTGGGTGTGCGGGGTAACCGTAGGCGCCCCGGGCACCGCGTGATCGCTTTGCCGATCACGTGGTGCCGCGGGCGAAAGCCGGGCGGTCCAAACCCACGACGCGGTTGTCGGCCACGTGCGGAGGTAGAACTGATCCATGACGAGCACGTACCAACTCCCCGATCTGCCGTATGACTACTCGGCGCTGAAGCCGGCTGTGTCGGCGCAACTGCTCGAGCTCCACCACGCCAAACACCACGCCGCCTACGTGAAGGGCGCCAACGAGGCGCTCGACCAACTGGCTTCGGCGCGCGAGGCCGACGAATACTCCGAGATCGGCAGGCTCGCCAAGCTGCTGGCGTTCAACGTGAGCGGCCACGTCCTGCACTCACTGTTCTGGACTTGCATGTCACCCAACGGCGGTGAGCCCCCGACCGGCGGCCTACAGCAGGCGATCGAGTCCGATTTCGGGTCGTTCGATCGGTTGAAGAAGCAGATGAATGCGTCGATCGCCCAGCTCCAGGGCTCGGGCTGGGCGGCGCTGGCGTGGGAGCCCGTCGCCCGCCGCCTGATCATCGAGCAGGTCTACGACCACCAGTCGAACGTCGGGCAGGGCACCGACCTCGTGCTCGTGATCGACGGCTGGGAGCACGCCTATTACCTCGACTACCTCAACGACAAGGCCGCCTGGACGGAGGCCTTCTGGAGCGTCGCCGACTGGAAGTCGGCGGCGACCCGCTTCGAGTCGCTGGCGAAGTAGCGCGACCGCTGCGTCTCTCCGCGATCGCTCAAGACGGACGCGGTCCCGGCCGATGACCAGCCATGCTGCGCCCAGCCGGACCGGATGCGATGGCGTTGCTGCGCGCCGCCGCCGGCGGCACGGATGCCGCGCTCGACTGGGCGTTGCTCCGCATCGGCATCCTTGCCCCGGTCGACCTCACCGCGATCCGCTCGGTGGTTAGCCGCCCCGGAGCTGACCTGATCGCGACCGCCAACCGCGACGGCCATCGCGTGGTCGACGTCGTCGAGGAGGGTCGCTCAGTAGCGCGTATCCATCACGACGGCCAGGTCGTCGTCGTCACCCGCGAAGCCGCGTGAAGCCTCAGTCGAAGTTCAACGGCGGGTACTTGTCGGTCAGCAGGAACATGTAGGCGTACACGCGCAGGAACGCGCGCAGCCCCTTCAGCACCCAGCTGCGGAGTCCCTCCGGCCATGAGCCGGTGAACAGCACGGCGAACGCGCCGATGAACCAGCAGACGAAGGCGACGATGCCGATGATGTAGGCGACGATCAACGCCGGGATGATCCAGATGAAGCGCAGCCCGACCGTCAACCGGTTGCGGCCTTCGAGCTCTGGCTCGAAGTTGACACGGGCCGGATGCACACCCGGATCGGCCGGGGTGGTGGCGAACTCGAACGGCGGGTACTCGTGGCGAAGACCAGTGGCGAAGGCATTAGTGCGCGTCATGTAGCGCAGCACCATGCACTGCAGATTGGCGATCCCCTCGGGAAGCTTGCCTGTGAACAGGATGATGAACCACGACACGAAGGCCAGGATCTCGGCGACGATGACGAGCACATAGATGACGATGAAGTGTGGGATGGCGAGGATCCACTGGAACATCGGTCCCCACCGTCGCACTGACTCGTCGGTGTCGACGTCGATGCGCGCCGGGTAGTCACCGGCTGACGCCACAACCGCCGGCGTTGGCGGTGGCGGGGGCGGCGGAGGCGGAGGTGCGGGCGTGTCCATACGTCGACTCCTTCTGTCGATCTGGCCGGCGTTGCGCCGTCAGTGCCAAGCGTAAGTAGTGCGCGCCGCCGCATAGCGGATACGCACCGACGACGCGTCATGCTGCGGCTCGACGACCGTGCCGCGGCCGAGCGACCAACGGTCGGCAACAGTTGCGAGCGCGTCGCCGCAGACGATCGCCGCCGCCTGCACGGCGGCGCCGGTGGCGACGGTTTCGTCGGTGTCAGGCACGACGATGGCCGCCGCTGCCAGGTCCGCGCAGCGCTGGCGGTACGCAACCGAGCGTGATCCGCCCCCGAGGAGGAAGATGCGACCGTCGATCGTCGCACCCACGTCGCGCAGCGCCTCCAGCCCGTGCAACAACCCGCACAACACGCCGTCGTATGCGGCGAGCGCCAACTGCTCGCGGCTCGTCGCGCTGGTGAGCCCCGAAACCATGCCCGTCGCATCCGGCAGGTTGGGCGTGCGCTCGCCGTCGAAGTACGGCACGAGCGTCACCTGCCCCGGGTCCGCCACGGCGCCGAGCGCGAGTTGGGCGCACCCTGCGGCATCCACGCCCAGCCACCTGGCGACTGTGTCGGTGACCCTGGTTGCGTTGAGCGTGCACACCAGCGGCAGGTAGGAACCGCTGGCGCTGGCGAACCCCGCCACCGCGCCCGACTCGTCACGCGTAGGTGTCGACGACACCGCGAACAAAGTGCCCGACGTGCCCAGCGAGATCGCCACGTCGCCGCTGTGCAGGCCCAACCCGAGAGCGGCACCCATGTTGTCACCACTCCCGGCGGCGACGAGCACCCCGTCGCCGAGACCGAGATCGGCCACGGCGTCGCCGGCGACCGTCCCGGCCACGTCGGTGGGCCCGAGGACGCGCGGCAGCTCACCCGCCCATGGTCGGCCCACCGCGAGGTCGATCAGTTGCGGGTGATAGCTGCCAGAGACCGGATCGAACCATCCCGTCCCCGACGCGTCACCCCGATCGGTGACGTGGGCGCCGCACAGTCGCCACGTGAGGTAGTCGTGCGGCAGCATGACCCGGGCGGCACGCCCCAGCGCATCCGGCTCGTGCTCTGCGATCCAGGCCAGCTTGCTGATCGTGAACGAGGCGACGGGCACGCTGCAGGTGAGCGCCGCCCACTCCTCCGTTCCGAGCTCGAGCACCAACCGCTCGGCCTGCGGTGCCGACGTCGTGTCGTTCCACAGTTTCGCCGGCCGCACTGGCGTCCCGTCGGCGTCCAGCAGCACCAGCCCGTGCTGCTGCCCGGCGACAGAGATGGCCACGATCTCGCTGCGGTGGTCGCCGAGCTGGCCCATCGCCGCGACCAGCGCGTCCCACCACGCACGCGGGTCCTGCTCGGACGTCGGCGGCGAGGTGGCAGGGTGTTTGGCGCTCCCGGTGGCGACGACGCGCCCGGTGTCCAAATCACGCGCCTCCACTTTTGTCGACTGCGTCGACGAGTCGACCCCGACGACGAGCCGCATGGGATTGCTAGCGGGCGCGCTCGACGTGACGAGCGATGAGGTTCTCGAGCTGCTCCTGGCGCCCGCTCACAGGCGCCGGCTCGCCGGCGTCGAGCGACCGGCGATAGAGGTCTGCGAGGCTGTGCTTCCCGGCCAGCAGCTCCTGCCCGTAGGCGGAGTCCCATCCGGCGTAGCGCTCGTCGCGGAAGGTGTCGAGGTCACCCGACTCGATCAGCGAGGCCGCCGCCAACAGCGCCCGCGCCATCGTGTCCATGCCGCCGATGTGGGCGTGGAACAAGTCGTCACGGGCGATCGATTGGCGGCGCAGCTTGGCGTCGAAGTTGAGGCCGCCGGTGGTGAAGCCGCCGCCGCGCAGGATCTCGAGCATGCCGAGCGTCATCTGCTCGACGCTGACCGGGAAGCGGTCGACGTCCCAGCCGAGGCGGTCGTCGCCGGCGTTGGCGTCGATCGACCCGAAGATGCCGGCGTTGACTGCGGCCGCCACCTCGTGGGCGAAGTCGTGCCCGGCGAGCGTGGCGTGGTTGACCTCGATGTTGACCTTGATCTCGTGCTCGAGCCCGTAGCGCTGCAGGAACGCGTGCACCGCAGCGACGTCGTAGTCGTACTGGTGCTTGGTCGGCTCGAACGGCTTGGGTTCGATGAGGATCGTGCCGTCGAAGCCGATCGCGTGCTTGTGCTCGACGACCAGGTTCAGGAACCGGCCGAGCTGGTCGAGCTCACGCTTCATGTCGGTGTTGAGCAGCGTCTCGTAACCCTCGCGACCACCCCAGAGCACGTAGTTGTGGCCCCCCAGCCGGTGCGTGACCGTCATGCAGTGCGCTACCTGCCCCGCCGCGTAGGCGAACACCTCCGGATCGGGATTCGTTGCGGCGCCGGCCGCGAAGCGCTTGTTGGCGAACAGCTTGGCGGTGCCCCACAGGAGCTCGATGCCGGTCTGCTGCTGGTGCTCGGCGGCGCGCTCGGCCATCTGGTCGAGGTTGGCGGCTGACTCGGCGAACGTCGCGCCCTCCGGTGCGATGTCCCAGTCGTGGAAGCACCAGAACGGCACGGTGAGCTTCGACATGAACTCGAACGCCGCCTCCATCTTCTGCTCGGCGGCGGCGATCGGGTCGAGCCCCATCGCGGTCCAAGGTCGGTCGAGCGTGCCGTCGCCGAAGATGTCGAACCCGTTCCAGCTGAAGCTGTGCCAGTAGCACGCGGCGAACCGCAGCTGCTCGCGCATCGACTTGCCCAGGACAGTTCGACCGGCGTCGTACCACCGGAACGTCAACGGATCGTCGGAGTCGGGCCCCGCATACCGGACGGCGTCAACGCTTTGGAAAAACACTTATTGCTCCTGGAGGACGGGGGCGGGCTGCGGCTCGAGCTCGCTGACGAGGCGGCCGCTGACGCGGCGCACCGGGTACATGCACAACGCCTCGCGGGCCGGCTTGCGGGTCGCCTCGCCGGTACGGGCATCGAACCGGCCGTTGTGCTTGGGACATTCGATCTGGCCGTCGACGATCGCGCCGCCGGCGAGATGGACCTGGTGGTGCGTGCACAGACCGTCCCCGACGACGTACTCGTCGTTGTTCAGCCGGCACAGCACGAACGTGCGATCGTCGACGTCGATCCGCCTCAACTCGCCGACAGCGAGCGCCTCCGCGCCGCCGAGGTCATAGCCGCCCGCATGGTGCACCCAGCTGGTCTCGCCGACGTCGATGCGGTGCCGGCCCGCACCCGGCACGTCGGGTACGTCGAGCGGGATCTCCCACGTGGGGTCACGATGCTGCTGCGACAGGGCGTGGAACACCTGGCGGTACGTCGCCACCACGTTGGGAAGCGGCGGCGCCAGTTGCGACTTGATCTCGGCATGCAGCTTCGGCAGCGCGGGGTACGGCACGCTCGGGAACAGGTGGTGCTCGACGTGGTAGTTCATGTTGAGGTACAGGAACCGCAGCACGGGATTCATGTAGACCGTGCGCGTGCTGTAGCGGTGGTCGAGCACGTTCTCACGCAGACCGGCGTGCTGGGTGATCCCGAAGAACACCATCAGCCACGCGCCGTAGATCGACGGACCGCCGATGAACAGGATCGGGAGCGGCGTCCACGCCGCCAGGCTCCACACCGCCGCGCCGGCGACGATCGCGACCATGACCCGCGACTCCCAGACGATCTTGCGGTGCTCGTTCTCCGGCACGAACTCCTTTGCGTCGTCGTCGACGCGCCCGAAGGCGTGCTTGACGAGCCGCCAGAACATCTTGGAGCCGCCCTCGATGTGGGTGAACATGAGGATGGTCCGCGCCACGCTCGGCGGGCGTTGGAAGACGATCTCGGCATCGCGGCCGACGATGATCGTGTCGGTGTGGTGGCGGTAGTGCGACCAGCGCCAGACGGTCGGACCGCGGAACAACATGAAAGACGCGATCGGATAGATGAAGTCGTTCAGCCGGCGCGAGCGGAACGCCGTGCCGTGTCCGCACTCGTGCCAGCGCGGGTCGGCACTCCCGCCGTACAGCGCGCCGTAGATGGCGAACGCCGGGATCGACCACCACGACCACACCGTGGTCCACGCCCAGACGCCGGCGCCGACCAGCAGCACGAGCCACAGCGCCACGTCGAGGCCGGCGCGCCGATCGGTGCGTGTCTGCAATGCGCGCAGCGTCGCGCCATCGATTTCCGGTTGGAACCATTCCGCGTTGGCGAGCCCGTGCGCCTCCGCCGCGTGCGCGCTCGTGCCGGTCAGGCTGTAGTCGACTGCCGTGGCGGACATTGCTGCTTATTCTCCAATCGGGAGCACGGGCTCCCACGCTCCCGTCTCGCACGAGCGCAGCCACGCCGCCTGGAAGCCGACGTACTCGATCGCTTGTGCGAAACCCGGCTCGTGCTGCTCGTCGCGAGCGACGGCCGACAGGAACTCGAAATTCTCGATCACCTTCAGGTCTTCGTATCCGATGGAGTTCGCGTCCCCCGGAACGAAGTGCCCATGATACGGGTACCGGTCGCCCGAATACACCGTGGTGTACCCGCGTGGCGCCCGGCCCTCGTCGTCCACGAGGAACACCTCCATCTGGTTCATCGTCTCGAGGTTCCAGCGCAGCGCACCCTTCGTGCCGTACACGTCGAACGCCATCTGCGACTCCGGCCCGACGATCGAGCGTGACGTCTCGAACGTGCCACGCGCCCCGTTCGCGAAGACCACCATCGCTCCGGCGTAGTCCTCGTTGGTAACCACCCCCATGGGGTCACCCGGTTGCCCGACGGCGTAGTGGGAGCCGCCGTCCCGCCTGGCCAGGGGACGCTCCTTGATGAACGTCTCCATCGTCCCAGTGACGCTCGCGATCGGGCCGACGAGCATTGTCGCCAGGTCGACCGAGTGGCTGAGGATGTCGGACGACACGCCGTGGCCCGCCTCGTCCACGAGGAAACGCCACGAGAGCAGACCCATCGGATCAGCGCCGTACATCGAGAAGAAGCGGCCGCGGTAGTTCGTGATCTCGCCGAGATGGCCGGCGTCGATCAGCTGCTTGGCGTACTGCACGAGCGGCGCCCAGCGGTAGTTGTACCCGACGCCGGTGATCACGCCGGCCCGGGCCGCGGCGGCGGCGATACGCACCGTCTGTGCCGGTGTGCCGCCGACCGGCTTCTCGCAGAACACGGCCTTGCCCGCCTCCGCGGCAGCGACGGCCACCGGCTCGTGCATCATGTTCGGCGCCGTCACGTAGACGACGTCGACGCCGGGATGTTCGACGACTGGCTTCCAGTCGGCGGCCGCCTCACCGAAGCCGAACGCGTCGACCGCCTTCTCACGGCTCGCCGGCACGTTGTCGGCGCACATGACGAGCTCGGCATCGAAGATCCGTTCGGGGAACAGCGAGGCGATCCGGGCCGCCGAGCGCGAGTGCGCCTGCCCCATCCATCCGAACCCGACCACACCGATCCCGAGCCGCCTGCGAGCCGACATGGGCGAGCCGGGGATCAGCGCTGCTGGCTGGTGGCCGTCTGCAGCTCGTGCTCGAGCTGTTCGAGCTCGGCACCGCCCGCCATCAACCGCGTCAGCTCGTCGATCGAGATCTCGTCCTTGGCGAACGAGCCCATCGACTGGCCGCGGTTGAGGATCAGGAAGCGGTTGCCGACCGGGTAGGCGTGGCGCGGGTTGTGGGTGATGAAGATCACCGCCAGCCCGCGGTTGCGAGCCTCGACGATGCGCTTCAGCACGACACCCGACTGCTTCACGCCGAGTGCCGACGTCGGCTCGTCGAGAATCAGCACCTTGGCGCCGAAGTAGCCGGCGCGGGCGATCGCGACCGACTGCCGCTCGCCACCCGACAACGTGCCGACCGGCTGCTCGGTGTCGCGGATGTCGATGCCCATCTTGGCCATCTCCGACTTGGCGATCCGCTTGGCGGCCGCCTTGTCGATCCACCTGAACGGGCCGATCGCCTTCGTCGGCTCGGACCCGAGGAAGAAGTTGCGCCACACCGACATCAGCGGCACCATCGCCAGATCCTGGTACACGGTGGCGATGCCCTTGGCGAGCGCGTCGCGCGGCGAGTTGAAGCGCACCTCCTCGCCGTTCATGCGGATCGTGCCTTCCGTCTGCTGGTGCGCCCCCGACAGGATCTTGATGAACGTCGACTTACCGGCGCCGTTGTCGCCGAGCACGCATGTCACCTCGCCCTCGTTGACGTACGTGCTGACGTCGCGGAGGGCGAGGATGTTGCCGTAGTACTTGGTGATGCTGTCGAGCTCGAGCAGGTGGTGACCGTCAGCCATCAGCAGATCTCCTTGGGATGGTCGTGCTCGAACCAAGGTGGGCGAGCGTCGAAGCGCAGCGGAGACGGCGAGCTCGGCAGGTGGAGGTCAGCAGCTTGGCTGCGATCCGGAACCCTGACGGTCATCGCCGCATGCCCTCCGCCTTGGTGCGGATCCAGCGGTTGGCGAGCATTGCCAGTAGCAGCGTGACGCCGAGGAACAGGAACCGCCAGTCGGAGTTCCAGCGGGCGAAGGTGATGCCGAGTGTCGCCATCGCCACGATCGCCGCGCCCAGCATGCCGCCGAGGGCAGTGCCATAGCCCCCTGTGAGCAGGGTGCCGCCGACGACGGCGGCGATGATGTAGTCGAACTCCTCGCCATTGCCGGTGTTGGCCTGGATCGTGTGCAGCCGGAAGGCGAGCAACATCCCGACGAGCCATGCCGCGCCGGAGACGAGCATGAACAGCTGGGTCTTCGTTCGAGCTGCCGGCACGCCGACCTGGCGCGAGGCCTCCTTGTTGCCGCCCACCGCGAACGTCCAGCTGCCGAACTTGCACGACCCGAGCACCCACACCATGACCGCCGTGAAAGCGATTGCCCAGATGGTGCGCACCGAGAACAAGGCAGGCGAGGCGCCCCCCTCGAGCTCCTCGGCCGTGACGAACAGCAGCTTGGTGACCATGCCGATCGTCGCCAATGCGGCTGCAGTGACGATCAGCCTGCGGCCGATGCGGTCGGCACCGGGATGCACGGCGGTGCGCTCCTCGAACAGGACGTTGAGGATCGCCCACACCAGTACGAACAGACCGAGACCGAGCAGGCAGCTGAAGGCCTCGGCGCGGAACTTGACCGAGCCGACCGAATCGGCGACGTTGGGGTCGCCCTGCGACTCCCAGCGGATGAAGAACGCCATGGCGACGATCGACGCGCAGCCGACGAGGGATACCACGAAGTGCGTCATACGACTGACGCGGCGGGCTTTGGACACCGCGATCAGTATCGCCGTGTACCCGAGTGCGCTGAACAGCATGAAGAGGGTGGCGCGGAAGCCCTGCTTGGTGAACGGGAAGAAGAACTCGGAATCGTCGTAGGCATCCATCACCCACGCAACGACGATCGCAGCGGCCACGAGAACCAGACCGATCGCGAGCCACTTGACCAAGTCGGGCGTCATCTGCAGCGACCCACGTTCTTGGGCAGGTTGGAGCCGCCACGTGGCATAGCCGTGCAGGCCGACGATCGTTCCGACGGCGATGATCGCGGACCCCAGCCAGTTGCCGGAGAGTCCGTCGGTGACGTGGAGCGTGGCGATGCCTGCCACGGTGACGCCGACACCGAGGAGGAACTGGATCAGCCCCGCCGGCCGGGTGCCCTCGCGCTTGCGGCTGAACTGCATCTCGACGACGGCCACCATGACAAGCGCTATCGCCAGCAGCATGCAGGCCGTGTACACCTTGTCCCGGTTGTCGAACTGGTGCTCGGTGCGATCCCAGGCTGACGCGAAGACCTTGTTCCAGAACCCGTACCCGTTGGCGTCGCTGATGTCGCCGACCTGCACCTGGTCGACGATCAGCTTCGAGAAGCCGAGCTTGGCGCCGATCAACACGTAGTACGTGGCGAGTGTGATCGTGAAGCTCGGTAGGCGGGTCTTCTCGACGAGCCACCCGTTCATGTAACCGATCGAGAGCGCGACTGCCAATGAGAGCGGGATCGCAACCCACAACGTCAGACCCGCACCACCGAACTCGCCGGCCTCCTTGGACAGCATGATGACGAGGATGCCCATGGCCCCCGTCATGGCACCGGCAGAAAGGTCGAACTCGCCGCCGATCATCAACATCGACACGGCGACGGCCATGATGCCGAGCGGAGACGAGGCGTAGTCGATCAGGTTCGAGGCCCCGTTGGCCGTCCCGAACGGGACCGTGACCGCCCAGAAGAAGACCCAGATCCCCACGACGCCGATCAGTGCGCCGATCTCGGGGCGGATGAACATCCGCTGGAACAGACCCCGGTACGCGAGTCGTTCGTCCTGGCCTTCGACTGCCGACGGCGCGGTGGGCGCCAAGGGCGGTGCATCGTCGGCCGGTGAGAGCGTCGTCTCGGTCATGTGACGTTGTCCCCCATCGTCGTGATTGCTACGTGAGCGAGGGGGCCGGCCGATGGCCGGCCCCCTCTCACGAAACCTACTGCTTCACAGCAGTGCTGCTAGGGCTCGCCTTTCGGCTCGCCGT
The DNA here is from genome assembly GCA_035641795.1 of Ilumatobacter sp. Taxonomy (GTDB): domain Bacteria; phylum Actinomycetota; class Acidimicrobiia; order Acidimicrobiales; family Ilumatobacteraceae; genus Ilumatobacter. The sequence continues at coordinate 937 of DASQTR010000179.1, read as the reverse complement.
CTTGTCAGCGTGTCCCAGCCGTGACGAGCTCGGACACCTGCGCGGCGTTCGTCTGATCGACGAAGCCGGGCCCGGTGAGGATCGGCAGGCCGCCGCCGGCCACGTTGAGGTTGGTGACGTACAAGTACAGGAGCAGGATCGGCAGGTAACCCTGCAGGTACTGCTGCTGGTCGATGGTGAAGGCGATCGTGCCCGCATCGATGGCGTCGATGATCTCCGGCGTGATGTCGAAGCCGGCGATGCCCGCCATCTCACGACCGGCGTCGGTGGCGGCGTTGAGGCCGGAGACGGCGATGACCGGACCGGTGCCCATGAAGCCGTCGATCGCCGGGTCGGCGGCGAGCGCCGCCGCGATCTGGTTCTGCTGCTCGGTCTGATCGGCGTCGAGACCGACGAACTCGGAGACGACTTCACCCTCGAACGTGTCGGCGAGGCCGTCGCAACGCTCCTCGAGCGCCACGTTCGACTCCTCCTGGCGTCCGCACAGGATCTTGGTCGCGCCCAGATCGTTGAACCGCTGCCCAGCGCCCTGGCCGGCGATGAACTCGGTCTGGCCGACGTGGGTGAGGGCGCCGATCGACTCGTAGTCGTTGGAGCCCGAGTTGAGCGTGATCACCGGGATGCCGTCGGCGACGGCGGCCTGCAACGGCGGGATCAACTGGTCGGGGCTGGCGAGCGCCGAGGCGATGCCGTCGGAACCCTCGCCCACGGCCTGCTCGATCATCTGCACCTGCACGCCGGGGTCGTTGTTCGAGCCGAGCCACACGCACTCGACACCGAGGTCCTCGCACGCCGCTTCCATGCCGCGCTGGACGACCGACCAGAAGGGGCCGTCGTCGGAGTGCGTGACCATGTGGAACGTGAGGTCGGTGCCTTGCGATGCGTCGACGGTGTCGGTGCCTGTCTCGGCGGCGGTCGCGGTCTCGGCGGCCGTAGC
>DASQTR010000178.1:0-5026 GCA_035641795.1 Ilumatobacter sp. | reverse complement strand
CACCGGACGGCAGCGCCGTTTTGCAGATCCCGATCGACGACGGCGACGTGCCCAACCTCGTGGTCCAGGTGGACATGGTCGGCACGACGAAGCGCACGGCCGATGACGGCGCGCCGCTGCCCGACTCGCCGCCGCGTCCGGCGTTCGCAACCGCTCAGATCACGCTGTCGGTCCCGCCGGTGACGCGTGGGCTGACGGTGACCGCGACGCCGGCCGCGGACGCGGTGGTGCCCGGCACCGACACGTCGGTGACCGTTCAAGTGCTCGGTCCCGATGGTGCGCCCGTGTCGGACGCGGCGGTGGCCGTCGTGGTCGTCGACGAGGCCGTGCTGGCGTTGACGGGCTACCAGCTGGCCGACCCGCTCGACGTGTTCTACGCCCACCTCTCGTCTGCGGTCACGTCGCAGTACACCCGATCGAGCATCCTGCTCACACGCTCCGACCTCGTCGGCGGACTCCAGTCCGGCGGCGATGACAGCGCACGAGCCGAGGCCACCGCGGCACCCGCCGCGACCGATGCGTCGAGCACGAGCGATTACCTCGCCGAGGAGTCCGACGCAGGCGGTGCCGAAGCGCCTGCCGCGCAGGAGCCCGCTCCCCAGATCGACGTGCGCGAGAACTTCGACGCGCTCGCGGTCTATGCGCCCGATCAAACCACCGGCGTCGACGGCACGGTCACCGTCGACGTGCCGTTGCCCGACAGCCTCACCCGCTACCGCGTGATGGCGGTCGCCGTCGACGGCGCCGAGCGGTTCGGCAAGGGCGAGTCCACGATCACCGCCCGGCTGCCGGTGATGGTTCGCCCGTCGGCGCCACGGTTCCTCAACTTCGGCGATCAGTTCGAGCTCCCCGTGGTCGTCCAGAACCAGACCGACACGGCGCTCGACGTCGAGGTCGTGGTGCAGGGCGCGAACCTGGCGCTGGCCGATGCGGCCGACACGGGCGCAGCCGGCAAGCGCGTGACGGTGCCCGCCAACGACCGGGTCGAGGTGCGCTTCGCGGCCGGCGCCGACCAGGTGGGAACCGCCCGAATCCGGGTCGCCGCCGCGGGCGCAGCCGGTGTGGGCTCTGACGCGGCCGTGGTCGAACTGCCGGTCTACACGCCGGCCACGACCGAGGCGTTCGCCACGTACGGCGTGATCGACGACGCCACACCGGGCGCCGTGATCAGCCAGCCGATCAGCGCCCCCACGGATGTGTTCGCGCAGTTCGGCGGGCTCGAGATCGGTACGTCGTCGACCGCCTTGCAGGCGCTGACCGACGCCGTGATCTACCTGCAGGACTATCCGTACCAGACCGCGGACGGCTATTCCTCGCGAATCATGGCGATCGCCTCGTTGCGCGACGTGCTCGACACCTTCGACGCCGCGGGGCTCCCCGATCCGGCGGCGCTCAACGCGCGCGTGGACGCCGACATCGCAGCCCTGGATGCCCTCCAAAACGACGACGGCGGTTGGTCGTGGTGGGCCCGGGGCCTCGAGTCGTCGCCGTGGCAATCGATCCAGAGCACACATGCCCTGGTGCTTGCTGAACACGCCGGATACGACGTACCGGACGCAACGCTCAGCGCAGCACTCGCCTTCCTCGCCGACATCGAGTCGCACATCCCGAGCGATTGCTCCCGCGAGGTTCGGACAGCGCTGCGCGCCTACGCGATCCATGTCCGCACGCTTGCCGGCGACCGCGATGTCACCAAGGCGACGAGCATCTACGACGAATCAGGTGACGACCTTCAACTCGACGCGATGGCATGGCTGTGGCCGTCGATCGACGACGGCGAGATCCGCGCCGAGATCGAGCGCCGCTTCGAGAACGCCGCCACCGAGACCGCAAACGCGGTGACGTTCGCCACGAGCTACGGGGAGGACGCCTACCTGATCGCCGACTCCGACCGCCGCACCGACGGTGTGATCCTCGATGCGCTGATCGGCGAGACGCCCGGCAGCGACCTGATCGTGAAGGCCGTCAACGGGCTGCTCGGGCACCAGACCCGCGGCCGGTGGAACAGCGCCCAGGACAACGCCTTCGTCCTGATCGCGATGAACCGCTATTTCCACACGTTCGAATCGGTGACTCCCGACATGGTTGCCAGGGCGTGGATCGGTGACGTCTACGCCGCGGAGCACGAGTACCGGGGGCGAACAACGGACCGCGACAACACCCTCGTCCCGATGGAACAGCTGACGCAGGACACCGACATCGTGGTCCAGCGCGAGGGAGCCGGCCGCCTTTATTACCGGCTCGGGCTGCGCTACGCCGCTGAGGACCTGGAGCTGGCAGCGCGTGACGAGGGTTTCGTCATCGACCGTGTGTACGAAGCGGTCGACGACCCTGCTGACGTGAGCCGCGACGCCGACGGGACGTGGCACGTCCGGGCCGGCGCCACGGTTCGCGTGAGGCTCACGATGGTTGCGGACGCCCGGCGCACGCACGTGGCACTGGTCGATCCCCTACCGGCTGGACTGGAGCCGGTCAACCCGGCACTCCAGGTGTCACAGACATTCCCACCGGAAGAGTCGTACACCGATGCCATGACCACCGATGCCATGTCATGGTGCTGGTGCTGGCACTGGTTCGAACACCAGAACATGCGTGACGACCGGGTCGAGGCGTTCACCAGCTATCTCGCTGGGGGCACCTACGAGTACTCGTACATCGCGCGCGCGACGACCCCCGGCCAGTTCGTGGTCCCGCCGGCCAAGGCGGAAGAGCTCTACGCCCCCGAGGTCTTCGGCCGCTCGGCGTCGGCAACGGTCGTCGTTGCTTGATCGAACAGCAGCCAGGCGGCGAGCGTCGAGCGCAGCGGAGACGGCGAGCTCGGAGGCGAAGCCAAGCGAGCCCGATAGGCTGGCGCGCTGCTCGCACGACCTATTTCACGAGGCTGATCGCAATGTCCACCGTTCTTGTCGCCGAAACCGGCCGCCCCACCGGCAGCGCCAATGCCCGCCGTATGAGGCGTGAAGATCACGTCCCCGCCATCGTGTACGGGCAGGGCATGGAGCCGATCACCATCTCGGTGATCCGCCGCGAGCTCCGTGTCGCCCTGTCCGGTCCGGCGGGGATCAACACGGTGCTCGATCTCCGCGTCGACGGCAACGTGTACCCGGCGATCGTGAAGGAGATGCAGCGCCATCCGGTGCGCCGCACGGTGTCGCACGTCGATTTCCTGCAGGTCAACCTCAACGAGGAGATCACGATCGCCGTGCCGGTGCGCCTCGAGGGTGAGGCCAAGGCCGTGATCGCCGAAGGTGGCCTCGTCGACCCGGCGGTCGACACGATCGAAGTTCGCACGACGCCGCGCAACATCCCCAACGAGATCGTGATCGACGTCACCGACATGACGATGGACACCGTCATCACGCTCGGTGAGATCCCGCTGCCAGCGGGCGTCACCGCCATCGCCGACCCTGAGACGGCGGTCGTGACCGTGCTCGTCACCAGGGAAGAGGAGCTCCCCGAGGCCGAGGAAGCCGAGGAGGGCGAAGCCGCCGAGGGCGAGGCCGCGGGCGGCGAGGGCGAATCCGAGGCGGCTGCCGGCGAGTGATCGCCGGCCGCGGCTGGGCAATGGGCCTGTTCGATCGGCGTGCCACCCGCGGCACCCCGTTCGAGTGGCTCGTCGTCGGTCTCGGCAACCCAGGCAAGGAATACGCCCACACCCGCCACAACGTGGGTGAGCAGTGCGTGCGCCTGCTGGCCGAGCGTCACGATGCGCCGCTCAAGGCGGGCCGTGACAACGCCCTCGTCGGTGAGGCGCGGTTCGCGACGGGCGCTGCCGTCGAGCGTGTCGTGCTGGCGTTCCCGATCACCTACATGAACGACTCCGGTCAGGCGGTGGCCTCGCTCGTGCGTCGTTACAAGATCGACGAGCCGGGGAAGATCGTCGTCGTGCACGACGAGCTCGACCTCGACCCTGGCGCGCTCAGGCTGAAGGCGGGCGGTGGGCTGGCCGGGCACAACGGGTTGCGGAGCATCAGCCAGCACCTCAAGACCCAGGACTTCCTCCGAGTGCGCATCGGCGTCGGCAAGCCGCCGCACAAGGACCGCGGCGCCGACCACGTGCTCAACCGGGTGCCCGCCGCGCAGCGCGAGCTGCTCGACTCGGTCGTGGTCGAGGCAGCGGACGCAGTGGAGACGATCGTCGCCCAGGGCATCGACGCGGCGATGCGACAGTTCCATGTCAAGCGCTGACGTCGACGTCCGTGTCGCCACAGCGCCATTGAGCGCGTTGCCGAAGCTGCTGCGCGACGAGCAGGCAGTAACGAGGGCGCTCGGCGAGCCGAACGCCCGGCTGGCGATCCCGGAGGTGGCGCGACCGATCTCGATCGCCGCGCTCGCCGGACTGTCGAGCCGCAGCCCGCTCGTCGTCGCCTGCCCGACCGGCTCGATGGCTGGCCAGCTCTACGACGACTTGCAGCAGTTCCTCGGCCGCGAGCACGTGGCGTTGTTCCCAGCGTGGGAGACGCTCCCGTTCGAGCGCATCAGTCCCAACGTCGAGACGATGGGGCAACGGCTCGAGGTGCTCTGGCGGCTCCGCGATCCCGAGCGCTGCCCCACCGTCATCGTGTCCGGCGTGCGCGCGCTCCTGCAGAAGCTGGGGCCAGGGGCGCTCGAGGTCGAGCCGATCGTGGTACGTCCGAACGCGATCGTCGACCCGGACCGCCTGTCCGCACAGCTCGTCGAATTCGGTTACCGGCGCGAGGAGCTCGTCGAGCACCGCGGTGAGTTCGCCCGCCGGGGCGCGATCGTCGACGTCTTTCCGTCGACCGCCGACGCTCCGATCCGGATCGACCTGTGGGGCGACGAGGTCGACCGCCTGACGACGTTCGGCGTCAACGACCAACGCTCCGTCAGCGACCTGACCGAAGCGATGATCTTCCCCGCTCGCGAGCTCACCCCGACGGAACCCGTGCGCGCCCGCGCGGCCAAGCTCGTGGCGAGCGAGCCGTGGGGCCGCGAGCAGTGGGAGCGGCTGGCCGAGGGCGCCCACTTCGAGGGCATGGAGTCGTGGGTGCCGTGGCTCGTCGAC
>DASQTR010000177.1:0-3868 GCA_035641795.1 Ilumatobacter sp. | reverse complement strand
CGCAAACCGGGCATGTGAGCAGCAACTCGAGCCGTTTGGCGGCGTGGTCGTAGCGGCTGATGGTGTCGTGCAGGTGGTCGCAGCGCCTCTCACCGTGACGCCCCACACGTCGCGCGGCGGCGAGCAGCCGAGACCACGGATCGCGTTGCGTCGTGGCTGTGCCGCGACGAAGCCGCCGCCATCGCTCGATCGTCATGTCCGGCGGGATGGTGCATTCGACGACGGCGGTATTCGTAGGCGACGCCGGCCGACATGACGCGGGGCACGTCGATGCTCCTTGTGGGTGGTGGGGATTGGATGTGACTGCCGCACGTGCGACTCTCGGGGAGGAAGTCGGGGTCTACGCGGCAATGCGTTGAGTGAGTCCCGCCATCGCCGCCGCGGCGGCCTCTTCGGCGTCGAGCGCCGCTAGGTAGGACGCGAACGCGGGCCCTCGAGCCTCGCCCCCGGCCTGCAGGACCACCTCCCATCGCAGCGCGACGAGTTGCGCTGCCTCACGCCATTGCGCGTGCGCCTCCATCAGCCGGCGGCCCGTCGAGCGAGAAGTGCCGTTCCGAATGCGCTTCATGGAACTGCAAGCTAAGCGGCAGGGGCAAGACGCCGCAACAAGGCGTCACGCTGAGTCGATCCGTGCTGCGTATCGCCGGCGACGGTCACGTGGAGGGCGCCGGCGGCGGCGGCTCGAGTCCCACGAATGTCCCCTGCCATCGGCGCGCACGAGCGCGAGGAGACCGGCACAGCAGCCCGACGGAGAGCGGCCGCGCGCCTCCCGCGCGCGGCCTTGCCTCTCCGAATCCCGGCAGAGGAGCGGCGCTCGACGCGCCGAACCACAGCTCCCTCACGCCGGCCGACGCGTAGGGCATCAGCGCGCCGCCTGCGGGCTCGCGTGGGTCGGGGTGCGCTTCGACGCCCAGGATGCCAGGGCCACCACCAGCCCTCCGGCGAGGCCGATGGCCAGCGCGATCGCCGAGCGCGCAGCGGGGTTGATCGTCCAGTTGATGCCGGCCCAGTTGTCGATTCCAAGCCAGGAGTCGACCGAGAGAGATCCGGGGCCCAGCGCCGTGATCGCGAAGCCCACCGTGAGCAGCACGAGCGGGAACTCGAAGCCGCCCTCGGCAGCCCAGATCCCGTTCGAGACATGCACCTTGAGGATCGCGGTGATCATCACGGCGCCGACGAGAACGGTGCCGACGGGCGTGAGGAGCCCGGCCGCGAGCGAGAAGCCGGCGACGAGCTCGGCCGAGCCCGCCAGGACGGCGGCCACCACCGCCGGCCAGATGCCGAGGCTCTCGAAGCCCGCCCCCGTGCCGCGATGACCGGCCGCGTGCAACAGCGGCGGTGAGTAGCCGGGGGGCACGAGCTTCTGCAGCCCGTGCCCCATCAGAAGGAGCCCGGGAATGATCCTGAGCACGAGGAGAGCGGTGTTCATCGGCGACCTCCGATCGCGGGTGTCTTGGGCTTCGATCGTCGACCCCCGCCGCGTGATGACAACAACACCGGCCGATGAGCGATCGGCCGCCGGTGTCGAAGAGGACTTCTGCCGATGCTTCAGTTTGCAGGCGATGAAGCTCCCCCGAACTCGCAACCGCTGGACGGAGCGCCTGCTCATCGACGACGCCTTCGACGCCTATCTCGAGTGGCGGGACGAGTCCGCCGAGGTGTGGCACGCCTACAGGCGGTGGAACGGCGCGCCGGCACGCGAGGCCCGTACGAGCGTCCGCGGCTGTCGAAGGACTACCTGCGCGGCGAGGCCGGACGCGAGCGCGTCTACGTGCACGGCGAGGGCTTCTACGCCGACCACGAAATCGAGCTGCACCTGGGCCGAACGGCGGTCGACATGAACACGACGCTGCAAGAGATCGCGCTCGACGTTATGCCCCAGCAAGACGACGGCATCGCGGTTGCTGAGCATCCGCTCGAAAGGAGTGCATCATGAGTAGCCCGAACGGCGTAGGGTCCGACGCGCCTCCGACGAACCCCACCCCGGGGATCCAGCGGCTCCTTTTCGTCTCTGACGCGGCTGTCGCCGACGTCGACGAGCTACCGCCCGTCGTCCGCGCGATCATCGACGCCGCGACCGAGGTGTATGTCCTCACGCCGACGCTCCCCGGACGACTGGCCTGGCTCGCCGATGACGTGGATCGATTCCGGCACTACGCCGACGAGCGCCTCGACACGGTCCTGAGCCACATGCACGCGATCGGTGCGGACGCGGGCGGCGCGGCTCGCCGTGGAAGCGTCGTGACGGTCATCGCGGACGCAGTCACGGCGTTCGAGCCCGATCACATCCTGATCGCCCTGCACGTCTCAGAGCACGCCAACTGGCAGGAGCGCCGGCTCATCGAGCACGTCGAGAACCGCTTTCGCCTGCCGGTCACCACATTCGCAGTCGACCCCGCCGGGCACGCTCGCACCGCCGACGGTCCGCTGCTGCTGTGCTACGACGGATCCGAGGATGCCAAGCACGCGATCGAGCACGCTGGGCGCCTGCTGGGCGGTCGCGATGCGCTGGTCGTGACCGTCTGGCAACCGACGCCCGCACTGGGCAGCTCCGCATCCGCCGGCGCGACCGACGGCATGTTCGACTTCGTCGAAGTCGATCGCGCCGCCGCCGACCTCGGCGAGCGCGTCGCCCGCGACGGCGTTCGCATCGCGCAACAGGCAGGCCTTCACGCCAAGCCGGTCGCCGTCGAGGCCACCGGACCGGTGTGGAAGACGATCGTCGAGATCGCCGACCGCCACGACGCCGCCACCATCGTCATGGGATCCCGCGGACTGACCGGTCTGCGACCGCTGCTTCTGGGGAGCGTCTCAAGCGCGATCGTGCACCACGCCGACCGACCCACGCTGGTCATCCGGCAGCCCACCCAGCAGACCGGCCGCTCCCCACACTGAGCATGAGGGTTCTCGAGCACGTGGGATCGCTCGGACGGCCCGCGGTCTGCGGTCGGTCGGCGATCGAGGCGAAGCCGCCGACGATCGCGCCGCATGCGACGTGCGCAACGACGGTCGTGGCACTCCGATCGCCACGCTGCTCGCCCACGCGCGCGATGCGATCAGAGGTGACGGCAGCGCCAGGGGTGGCAGGTCGATGGGCGTGAAGCCCAGCTCATTGGCAGTTCGCAAGCGCGTACTCAGCACCAGCGTGCCGGGGCAGCCGCCGGCGAGAGCTCGCAGACGCGCATGGGTTGCACGCCTCGGCCCGAGTACGTGCTCCTCCGCGGCCTCAGGCGGCTGCACGTCTTCCCGGGAGCCGACGTCGGCGCCCAAGTCAGCTCAGGCGCCTCTTCGGCCTCGACACGCCGCTTGACTACTGGACCGTCCAGGAACTGGTCGCGCGCTGGCAGCCGTACGCCGGCGTCGTCGACTTCCATCCGCTGCTCGACTCGCTCGCCCAGGCCGGTCTCGTTGCCGCGCCTGAGGCCATCTCGATGTGGGCAAGGGCTCTTGGCTCGCCGAGCAGGTGCTCGGCGTGGATCTATCGGCCCAGCTCGGCCAAGAGCCGCATCCACGCGGCCATGTGCCGATCGGGCAGGAAGCGCGTGCGGACCTGTTCGTGGGCTGCTTCGCCGAGCCGTCGCCGGCGTTCGGGATCGGCGAGCATGTCGGCGATCGCACGGCCGAAACGGGGCAGGTTGCGAGCGTCGGGGACCAAGACTCCGCTCACGCCGTGCTCGATCTGGACTCGGTGTCCGCCGACGTCGCTCGCTACGACCGGGCGTCGCTTCCACATCGCCTCCGCGACGCCGAGGCCGAAGCCCTCCTGGAGGCTCTTCTTGACGACCACGGTCGCCTCGCGCTGGAGCGCGTTGACGATCACGGCGTTCGCGTGCGGATCGCGCAGAGAGAACTGCAGCAGATCGATGCG
>DASQTR010000176.1:0-3261 GCA_035641795.1 Ilumatobacter sp. | reverse complement strand
CCGGGCTCGGCCAGCAGCTCCGTGGCAGTGGCGTCCGTGAACAGCACCGCCGTCGCGCCAGCCGGAGAATCCTCGCCGGCGAAGGTGGCGATACCGGCGATCGTGAACTGCTGGGGCTCGCTCTTCGTGAGTACGGTGGCTATGTCGCCGACGTGATAGCCCGCCTTGTCGGCGCTGGCCTTGTCGATGACGATCTCGTCGCCGGACGCAGGCGCGTGGCCGCTGGCGAGCTCGTAAGGGTTGAGCTCATCGACGTCGACCCAGTTGGACCCGAACGCGGGACTCTTGGCCAGGTCGCCGACAGGGTTGCCGTCCAGGCCGACGAGTTGGGCGTACCCGTTGATGCGCAGCGCGGCTTGGTCGACGCCGTCGGCAGAAGCGACGGTGTCGATCAGCGAGGCGTCCAGCCGAGGGCCGGGCTCGCCATAACCGAGGTCGATCTCCGACGGAGTTCTGACGTAGGCATCGACGCCCTCGTTGGCCTCGGCCAGCACGGAGTCGAATGTGGCACCGATCGTGTCGGTGAAGACGATGGTGCCGGCCATGAAGGCGACACCCAGGAGCACCGCGAAGGCGGTGGTCAGGAGGCGCAGCTTGCGAGCTGCCAACTCCTTGATCGTGAGTCGGAACATGGTGCTCAGCCTCCGAGTGTGCGGATGCGGTCGAGGACGGAGTCGGCGGTCGGCGCGTCGAGGTCGTCGACGATCCGGCCGTCGGCCAGGAACACGGCGCGGTCGGCGTACGAGGCGGCGACTGGGTCGTGGGTGACCATGACGATCGTCTGGCCGAACTCGCGTGAGGCGGTGCGCATGAACGAGAGGATCTCGGCGCCCGTGCGCGAGTCGAGGTTGCCGGTCGGCTCGTCGGCGAAGATGATCTCCGGACGGCTGGCCAGCGCGCGAGCGACTGCGACACGTTGCTGCTGCCCACCCGAGAGCTCGGACGGACGGTGCTTGAGGCGGTTCGTCAACCCGACGGTCTCGACGACGTGGTCGAACCACGCCGCATCCGGTGTGCGGCCGGCGAGACGGGCGGGGAGGGCGATGTTCTCGGCCGCGGTGAGTGTGGGCACGAGGTTGAAGGCCTGGAAGATGAAGCCGATCCGGTCGCGGCGCAGCTTCGTGAGCTTGCGGTCGTCGAGCTTCGAAATGTCGGTGTCGCCGATCAGCACGGTGCCCGACGTGAGATTGTCGAGCCCGGCGACGCTGTGCATCAGCGTCGACTTGCCGGAGCCCGAGGGACCCATGATGGCGGTGAAGCGGCCGGAGGTGAACTCGACGGACACGCCGTCGAGGGCGCGCACCTCGCTCTCGCCGCGCCCGTAGACCTTGACGGCGTCGAAGACACGAGCTGCTGCGGGCGCGGAGGAACCGTGCGGGGCGTCGAAGCTCCCGCCGGTCTCGTCGTGCAGAGGGTGGATGGTGGCGGTGAACATGGCGTTGGGTCTCCTGTTGGGAAGTAGTTCTCGGATGACCCAACGAAACGCGAAATCGGCAACCGAATCGTCGGCTTGCAGGCGGTTCGCGCACCGCCTTCCGGAGTACTTCTCCAGGATGATGCGCGCGTAGCCCCAGGACGGATGCGCTGAGGCAGCCAATTCGGTACGTTCGAGCGGTGAACTGGGTTGAGCGCCAACTCGACCGGATTCGAGCCGTGAATCCGTTGATCGTCGATGGCGCGCTCGCCCTGTTCTTCTTCATCCTCGCGATCGCCACGTCGTTCGGGCAGGACATCTACGACGACCAGGGGGTGATCAAGGACAGCTTCCGCGAGCCGAGCGCATTGATCGTGCTGACAGCGCTCGTGACCTGTGCGCCGGTCGCGGTGCGGCGTCGGTGGCCGCTCGGCGCGCTGGTGGTCTCCTCGGTCGGTGTCCTCGTTCACATCGTCGCCGACTATCCGGAGGGCACGCTGCCGACAGCAGTGCTGTTCCTCACCTACAGCGCCGGGGCATGGTGCTCGAGTCGGCGCAGCGTGGCAGGGCTCGCTTTCGTCAGCGTGATCATCGTCATCCTCGGCTTCAGTGACGCGCCGGGGCTCGATGCCGCCGGCGTGCTGGGCGTGATCGCCCAATTCGGAGCCGTGTGGGCGATCGGCGTCGCGCTACGCAGCCGCCGGGTGGCGACCGAATCGCGAGTCCGCGAAGCAGAAGAGCGCGCCGAAGCGGAACGCCAGTCGGCGGCGCGCGTGCTCGCCGAAGAGCGCTTGCGCATCGCCCAGGAGCTGCACGACGTCGTCGCCCATTCGATGTCGGTCATCGCCGTCCAGGCCGGCGTCGGCGCCCACGTCCTCGACGAGCGACCCGAACAGGCACGTGTCGCGCTCGAGGCGATCTCGGCCACGTCGCGCGGCACGCTCACCGAGTTGCGCCGGCTGCTCGGCGTGCTGCGCGACAGCGATGGCGTTCGCTCACATGCGCCGGCGCCAGGGCTGGGCGATCTGCCGCGACTCGTCGAGGAGGTGCGCACCGCTGGCGTCCCTGCGACCCTGCATGTCGAAGGGCACAATCCGGGCATCGCCCAAGCGGGCGTCGAACTGTCCGCCTATCGCATCGTGCAGGAGGCGTTGACGAACGTGATCAAGCACGCCGGTTCACCCACGCGTGTCGACGTGACCGTGCGCTACTCGCCCTATGCGCTCGCGGTCGAGGTCGTCGACGACGGCCGCGGTGTCGCTGCGCAGTCGCGCAACGGAGACGCGGAAGGCTCGGGACACGGCTTGATCGGCATGCGCGAACGCGTCGACGTGTGGGGTGGCGAGCTCATGGTCGGTGCCGCACCGGGCGGCGGCTATCGCGTCAGGGCCCAAATTCCGTACGGTGATGGGGAATGACCATCCGCGTCGTGGTTGCCGACGATCAGGCGCTCGTGCGCAGCGGGTTCACGATGCTGCTCTCGGGCGAGGCCGACATCGAGGTCGTCGGCGAGGCGAGCAACGGCGTCGAAGCCGTCGCCCTCGCTGCCAGCGTTCACCCCGACGTGATGTTGATGGACGTGCGCATGCCGGTGATGGACGGGCTCGAGGCCACTCGCCGCATCAGCGGCGATCCGTCGATGGCGTCCACCAGGGTCGTGATCCTGACGACGTTCGACCTCGACGAGTACGTGCACGAGGCGCTCCGGGCCGGCGCCAGCGGGTTCCTGCTCAAGGACACACTGCCGGTCGACCTGCTGACCGCGGTACGAGTGGTCGCCGACGGTGACGCACTGATCGCGCCGCGGATCACGCGCCGGTTGATCGAGGAATTCGCGCGCCGGCCGG
>DASQTR010000175.1:0-4419 GCA_035641795.1 Ilumatobacter sp. | reverse complement strand
GACCGACCGTGAGCTCCGCAGCCCTGGCGTCCGCGACCGCCTGTTCGGCCTCGGCGACGAGCGCCGCGTCGCTCATACCCGGGAGCGCTTCATGCGTAGCCGGGCGAGCAATCCGTCGATCCGCTCGCGCGCCGCTTCCGTGACGAGCGTCGAAGGCCGTTGCATATGCTCTTGGCGCCGTCGGGCGGCGCCGAGGCGTCCGTTGAGCGCCGGCAGTTGGGCCTCCAGTCGCCGCGCCTCGCCCTGTTGCGCCGCCTCGTGTTCGCGTGCCGACGCGACCACTCTTCGAAGCTCGGATTCGGACGCGTCACGCACGGTCGTCCTCGGGCCACGGAAGCATGGGATGGAGGGAGCGGATGTGGGCCCGCATCTCGTCCGCCACGAGGTTCGTGATCGTGATCATCGACGACGCCTGCGTGCGGTAGCGACCGAGCATCTGCGGGACGTGGACGCCGTGCTCACCCGCCCCGGCGAGCCGCAACCAGAGCTCCCAGTCCTCCCAGCCGTAGGCGAAGTCGTCGTCCTCGCGATAGCCGCCGTGACGCTCGTACGTGTCGCGCCGAACCATTGCCTGGGCGTCGATGTAGTTCGACTCGCACAGCCAGCGTGGCGACCAGCCGAGCTCGCTGCGCAGGCCGGGATGGACGCCGAACGCCTCGAGCGTGGCGTAGGCGAAGGCCGCAGTGGGGTCGTCGTCCAGCGCGTCGCTGAGCCGGCGCAGGCAAGTCGGGTACACCGTGTTGTCGGCGTCCATCACCATGATCCGCTCGGCACGCGCGGCGGCGACGGCGAGGTTGCGCGAGGCCGGCAGCCCGCGGTTGGCGTCGCTGGCAAGGAGCAACATCGGCACGTCGGCGTGGTCCGCCATGAAGCGTCGCACGATTGCTCGTCCGCCATCGCGTGAGTGGTCGTCCACGACCACGATCTCGAGTCGGACACCATGGGACGCGACCAGGGACGCCAGCGTGTCGGTCACGAGATCTGCGTAGTTGTAAAGGGTCACGATGACGCTCACGGTCGGCTCCGCGGTCGCGTAGGCGGGCGTCTCGAAGCGCTCGACGAAGTCGTCGGTCCCGTGCAGCACCGTGCAACGTGTGCGGTCGATGTGACGTTGCAGGCGCTGCTCGTCCATCGACGCCACGTAGACACGGCGACGCAGCGCGGCCGCCGGGCGAAGCTCGCCGAACAGTGGCGCGCGGTGCGCCCTCGGCACCGGCTTGCGGTGCCGGCGCGGTCGACCAGGCGCGACCTCGTCCAGGCGATCGAGGACCGGAGCCAACGACTCGACCAGCGGGTGCTCGTCGAGCACGGCGGAACGCGCCGCCTCGCCAATCGCTCGGCACCGGTCAGGGTCATCGAGCAGCTCGGCGAGCGGCACCGCCAGATGGTCGGCGACGACGAAGTGCTTGGCCTCGATCAGCGGCTCGTATCCGGTCGATGGCTCCGTGAGTACCGCGCAGCCGTTGGCCATGGCCTCGACCATCCGCGCCCACTCGAAGTAGCCAGGTAACGCGTCGTCACGATGCACGTTGACCAGGATCTGGCTGCGGGCCAGCAAACCGTACTTGTCGTCGCCGAACACCGTGCCGGGCGCGGCGCCGTCGACGGGGGCGCTGAACCGGAACAGTCGCAGCTGCGACTCACGGTTCCACAGCAGAGGTGCCAGCGGAGCAAGCGCCGCCGCCCTCCGCGGGGTGGAACCCCCGAGGAACAAGACGTCGACGTCGCGGTCGACCTCGGGCGCCTTCATCGACGGCACGCCGCCGAGCTGGAGATGCATGGCCTGGTGCCCGCGAGCGCGGATGGCATCGACACCGCGGGGGTTGATGTCGATCACCACCGGAGCGTCGCGAATCAGTCCGGCAGTGAGATTGAACCACGGTGTGCCCGGCTGTTCCGTACAGATCGGCACGGACGCCGCGGCGGCGCGGCCGACGGCCGAGTCGCTGGCGTCGTCGAGCAGGAACAGCTCGTGTGGTGCGACGACGAGATTGATCGCGTCGCTCGCGGACGGCAGCCGATCGCACACGAGCGTCGCCGTGCGACCCGCCTGCCGCGCAGCCTCGACGACCCATCGTGCGATGTCGGTCATGAACGCGTTGCCTCGCGACGACACGAAGACGTCGACCGGCTTGTGCCTCACTTGCTTATGACTGACTTGGCGTCGCGCAGCCGGAGCTGCATGCGCTTGGCGGCGTGTAGCGGTGCGCGCACGACCTTCGAGACGCCGCGACGCACGATCGCGCCCTTGTTGGGCGCACGCCGGAGGTCGGCGAACATCGCCCGTACCAGTGCCCGCCGGCTGACCGTCGCCGGGAGCTCGGCGGCGATCCGCCGCAGTTCCTCGCGGCGCACGTTCGACTCGGCCTCGATCAACGCCAGCTGAGCAAGCACGTCGGTGTCGGACGGATCGGGCGACATCGTGCGGGAGGCTACCCGGCTCGGCGACAGGGCCATCGGTACACTCGTGCGGCAATGACCGAGCGGCCTCACCTCGCGCGCTGGCGCGACAGGTCGGGCGTGCTGATCGCCGGCGTGGTGCTCGCTGCGCTGTGCTGGATCATGGGCAATCCGCGCAGTAGCGGGCCCGACGAGCCGAGCCACATGATCGCCTCGGCGGGCCTTGTGCGCGGCGATCGGGAGGGTCGCGTCAATCCCGACCCCAACCCCAACATGGCGGGCAGCCACCTCTTCGACATCCCCGGCATGGTCGGCCAGCCCGATCCCGGGTGCTGGGCGTTCGACCCCTCGATCCCCGTCGCCTGCCAGAGCACCGTTCCGCTGTCTACGACTTCTCGCGAGCTGCCGAGCTGGTCGTACAACTATCCGCCGTGGGCGCTGCTGCTACCCGGTCTGGCGTCGTTCGTCCCGAGTGCCGGTGGCTACGCGTATCTCGCCAGGATGCTCAATGCTGCGGTGCCGATCGCGTTGGTGGCCGCATCACTCGTCGCCTTGCGACGGCGGCGATCCGTGCTCGCCGCGAGTGCGCTGCTCGGCGCGACACCGATCGTGTGGTTCACGTTCGGTTTCGTCAGCCCGAGCGCAGTGGCGATCGGTGGTGGGCTGGCGCTGTGGACCGGTCTGCTCGTCGACCGATCGCGACTGGCGACCTTGCTCGCGGTCGCGGGCTGGGCCTCGGTGCTACTCCCCCGCCGTGATGGACCCGTGTGGGCGACGATGATCGTTCTGACGTGCGCGTTGCTGACCCGAACCCGTCCACTGGACCTATGGCGCCGACTCGAGCCGTGGGCGCGCTGGACCGTCGCCGCAGTCACCGGGCTGACGCTGGTGACGCCGATCCTGAACCGTGATCTCGACTCCAACGCGCTGCTGCCGTTCGCGCCGCTGGCCCTCGTCGCCGCCGAGTTGCTGGCGCGCCGATACGACCGAACGCGATCGACGGCCGGTCGGCGGGCCTTGCTCGCGTACACATCCATCGCCGTCGCTCTGTTGGTCATCGCGCTCGTCGTGGCTGCGCCCGGAGACATCGACACCGAGACCGTGCGGCTCGTGGTCGCCAACACGGGCGACCATCTTCGACAACTGGTCGGCATCCTCGGTTGGCTGGATACGGCGGTGCCGATCATCGCTGTGCTCCTGTTCTGGGCGTTGATCGGTGGGATGGCGCTGGTCGCCGTGTTGGAATACGGACGGTCGACCTTCGTGTACCTCGTCGGACTCGCCGGTGCCGTCGTCGGCGCCTGGCTGCTCGAACTGGGACAGAGCGCGGACTACGGCGACTACTGGCAGGGCCGATACACGATGCCTTTCGCCGTCGGGCTGCCGCTCGTTTTGGCGTGGCGACCAACCGGCGGGGAGTGGCTCGACGACCGGCTGACATCGATCGTCGCCTGGGGCGCCTGGGTCGTCAGCAACGTCGCATTCGTCGCCGCCCAGCAGCGGTGGGGTGTCGGGATCAATGGCACGTGGAACCCGATCGACTGGGATACGTGGGGCGCCCCGGTCTGGCCCTGGCTGCTCGTGTTGCTGCATGGTGGCGCCACCGCGATGATGGCGGCCTGCTGCACGTCCGAGCGGGTGCGAGTGATGGCGTGACCGTTTATGGCGTTCCCCGGCCACGCAGGCCGTTATTGGCCACTCGCTCGCTGGCGCTCACTCGCTCGCATCCGTGGAGTTTTGACCAGTGACCAACCGGCGTCGGTTGCTCAGTCTGATCGCGATTGCGGCGATCCCGTTCCTCGCGCGGTGGGTGCACGGCGAGTTCCGGGCGCCGGCGGGCACGAGCGAGGACGTCCTCCCGTATGCGCTGCTGGCGCTGCTTTGCGTCGCCATCGTGGCCATTCTGGAGGCGCCGCCGAGAACGTCGTCGGTGACCCAGGTCTTCGTGGAGAGCATCGTCGCCGCCCTGGCGGTGCTGGGCGCGGCGGCGACCTCGCAGGTCTTTTTCCCCGAGTCGCT
>DASQTR010000174.1:0-4332 GCA_035641795.1 Ilumatobacter sp. | reverse complement strand
GGTCGTTCGTGAGGCGGAAGAAGTAGACCTCGTCGATCCGCATGCGCCTGCCCTGCGGCGCGATGCCTTGCCATTCAGCGTGTTGTGTGCCGGTGCAGCGGAAGCGTGCCACGACAGTGTCACCATCCTCGACCAGTTGGACGATTTCTTGATGCCAGTCCGGAAAGGCCTGATGGAATTCGGTGAACGCTTTCCGCAGTTTCGGCTCGAGTTCAGGGGTGCACAGGTCACCGAGGCGCGACCAGGCGCGGCCGTTGATGACCTCGTCGACGAGGCGCTGAACGAGTTGCTTGCCGGAGTCCTTCATCGAGATGCTCGTACAGTTGGTGACTCGATCTCGACAGTCTGCGGTGCGGGCGTGCACGTCCTGCGGGGTCGCTGGCGGCGCCGGTAGAGCACGATTCCGACGACGATCGCGATCGCCAGCGCGACGAGGCCGAAGACTGCAAATCCGACGGCTGCCCCGATGCCGACCGCCGCCAGGAAACCCAAGATCGGGCCGGCACAGCACACCGCGCAGGCCGCGACGCCGACACCGACGATCGCAGCATTGTCCTTGTTGGTGCTCATGCTGGCGCTCCGAACAGTCCCTCGATGATCGCGCCGGCGTCTTCCGGACCGCGGACTTCCAGGGCAACGCCTCGGGTGTCGACGGTGATCGCGAAGCGGAGGAACTGGCAGCAGTGCTGTTCGGCGGCGACGAGCCGCATCAGCTCATCGGCCGGCGCGCTGCCGCCGAACTCGACACGCATCCCGTCGTCGAGGGGGTGACGTCGTGCGGCGTGGGCCAGCAGTGCCTGCCAGTCCTCGATCCGGCCGCGCATGGCGTCCGATCGAAGCGTGCATGCAATTTGAACGTCGTCGACCGCCGGCTTGGCGGTGACGCCGATCGCGAATGTCGTCTGCTCGACGACCTCGGTCACGCACCCGCACTGGTCGTCGCACGGGCCGTCCGGGCGATGCCGTTCGAGCGCGGCACCCGCTCGCTGCAGCTCGCTCGACAGCGTCGTCAGCTCGACGATCTGGGTACGGGCTGTAGACAGCTTCTCGGCGACGACCGTGCGCAGTCGATCCTGGATCGGTCCACAACGTCCGCCTTCCCAGGCGGTCGTCAGGTCGGCTATCTCCTCCAGCGTGCACCCGAGTTGCTTGGCGCGCGCGATGAACGCCAAGCGTTCGATGGTCTGCTCGTCGTAGGTGCGGTACCCCCCTGGAGTGCGGGTCGACTCGGGGAGCAGCCCTATCTCTTCGTAGTACCGCAACGTTGGCGGGCTGAACCCGGTCCGTTCGGCAACATCCCTGATCCTCATGGTCACACCATCAGCGTAAACGTTCAGGTCCGCTTGAAGGTCAAGAGGAAAGCGCGGCCCGCACAGGTCCGGGACGCAGATCGGGGACGCCCTCAACGAGGATCAGCCGATTGCCGAGAGGCGGAAGCTGTACGTGGGACGGGCGGATGGCCGATCGTCGGCGCATGACGGATGGAGGGCGTCCCGGCTCGGCGGTCGGGCGTTGCGGGCTGTCCGTGTGTGGATCCGGACCGTGTTCGATCGCGTGCGCTGCATCGGTGGCTTCTCCTTGATCATGGTCGTCGGATGGCGACCGCGTCAGGTGGAGGACGTCACGCTCGATGGAGGAGATGCGATCTGCGTCCAACGCCGACGCCAGGCGTCACGCGGCTGACAGCGTCGGTGCCGCTGGCGTGCCAATGGCTCAAGGCGGCGATCGTGCCGGCGGCGTTGACGGTGTTGACGTTGACTCAGCCGCGCGCGGATCGACCGAGCGCCAGGTAGCGCTCACCGGCGACACCGAACGCGGCCAGGCAGCCGGCCCAGGCGATCGGCCAGCCGAACGCGGTTGCGGCGACACCGAGCACCAGCGGTGCCGCCGCGCGCGCGAGTGTCGAGGCGCGTTGGATGCGGGCACTGGTGGCGGCGAACGGGGCCGCCCCGACGAGCTCGACCACGATCAAGGGGCGCAGCACCGTGGTCGCGCCCGACGCGGATCCGACGACGAACATCGCCGCGAACAAGACGAGGTTGCTCGTCACCGCGAGCGGCAGGGCGAGTCCGGCGAGCTGAACTGCCGTGCAGATCGCGGCGAGCGCGGTCAGCGATTGTCGTCCGATCGGCCCCAGCAACAACAGGCGACCGGCGACCTTACCGAGCCCCATCACGCCGAGCGCCGCCGAGGCAACGGCGAGCTCGACGCCGCGGTCGACGAGGAGTGCGATCAAATACGCGGTG
Organism: Ilumatobacter sp.; assembly: GCA_035641795.1. Taxonomy (GTDB): domain Bacteria; phylum Actinomycetota; class Acidimicrobiia; order Acidimicrobiales; family Ilumatobacteraceae; genus Ilumatobacter. Next base: position 2,086 of record DASQTR010000174.1, on the reverse strand, counting down.
GTGGCGATCATCGCCGCCTGCTCGAACAGCACCGCGCTACGGAGCAGTCTGAGCGGTTTGTCGACGGGCGGAGCCGGGACGTGTGTCACCTGAGTCGTCGTGCTGTGGGCACGCGCGGGCGGAAGCACGATGGCGTGTAGCACGGCCGTGACGAACCCTCCGCAGACGCCGAGCACGGCCAGCGCCTGGCGCCAGCCGATCGCCTCCACCAGCCAACCGCCGAGCGGAGCGAAGACCGTGCTCGCCAACCCGCCCGCCACGGTGACGACCGCGAGTGTGCGGTGACGCCGTGCCGGGTCGAGGGCGACGAGCACTGCCATCGCCGGCTCGTAGAGCGTGGCTGCCATCGCCACGCCGATCACCATCCACGCCAAGTACAACACCACTGGGTTGGGTGCGGCGGCGAACGCCAGCATCCCGACCGTGCCGACGATCGATCCGGTGGTGAGCACCAGCCGCGGGTCGAACCTGGCGAGGGCGCGAGCGATCGGTGGCGCTCCGACGCCGGAGATCAGCAGTCCGAGCGCGAAGGCACCGGCGACGACGCCGTCGGACCAGCCGGTGTCATCGGTGATCTCCGGTGCGGTGACGGCGAAGCCGTAGAACAGCACACCCCACGACACCAGTTGCGCGATTGCCAGGGAGAGGGTCGCTCGGCGCAGCGCCGGCGACCCCCATCCCGTGACGGCGTGGTTAGTTGCAGCAGGCGCTGGCCGCATCCGGGACCGTGACGTATTCTGAAGGACCGGGCGTCGCAGCCGCGGACGCGGGCGAGCGGTCGAGTGAGCAAACTCCGGTCTCGGGCAGGATCAGTTGCACGTCCTGCGCTGCGGTTCGGTCGCCGGCGAGCTCGGCGACGACGGAGCGGACTTGTTCATAGCCGGTGGCGAGCAGGAAGGTCGGTGCCCGGCCGTAGCTCTTGGCGCCGACGATGTAGAAGCCAGGCTCGGGATGGGCGAGTTCGGCCGCGCCATGCGGGGGGACGGACCCACACGAGTGCACGTTGGGATCGATCATCGGCGCCAAGATACGGGCGCTCTGCAGGACGGGGTCGACGTCGACGCGCAGTTCGGACACCAGCTCGAGATCGGGCCGGAACCCAGTGGCGTTGACGATCCGGTCGAACGGACCCGCTCCGCGACCATCGACCGCGACCAGCGTCGCTCCGTCCGGTCCGTGACCAATACGGTCCGTCCGGAACCCGGTCACCAGCTTCACGGCACCATTGTCGACGACGTGCTGGGCGTCGGCGCCCAGCCGACCGCGTTCGGGGAGCTGGTCGTTGGCCTTGCCGCCGAACATCTGCGCGGCATCGCTGCGGCGGACGATCCACGTGACCTGCGTGCCGGGCGAACGCTCGGCCAGTACGGCCAGGTCACGGATGACGTTCTGGGCGGAGTGGCCGGACCCCACGACGGCGACGCGTCGCTTGGCGTAGCGACGGCGGTCGCGACCCAGGACATCGGGAACCCCGACCTCGATGAGATCACCGGCGTGACGCTCTCCGATCGCCGGCCGACCATCGGCCCCGACCGGGTTGGGGGTCAGCCACGTGCCAGTGGCGTCGATCACGGCCCGGACGAGTGTGCGTTCGAGCCCGAACGGCCCTTCGGTCGTGATCAGGAACGGTGCCTCGCTACGCCCGGAGGTGGTGATCTTGTCGGTGCCGGCGCGCGTGATGCCGGTCACCAGGCGATTCGTGCGCAGGCCGCTCGCGATCGCGGGGAGCAACGCCAAGGGTTCCAGGTAGCGCTCGATCAGCTCACCGCCGGTGGGGTGCGTCTCGCCGTCGGGAGCGGTCCATCCGTCGGCCTCGAGCAGCCTGCGGGCGGCAGGGTCGATGTTGTAGCGCCAGGGCGAGAACAGCTGGACATGCGCCCACTCACGGATGCTGGCGGCGACGTCGTCGCCGAGCTCGAACACGACGAACGGGACGCAGCGCTCATGGAGGTGCGCGGCGGCGGCCAGGCCGACGGGTCCGGCTCCGATCACGGCGACGGGAAGGTTGGTGGGGTTCATGGTGCGTCTCCTCGAGCGGCGGGTGGTGCTGGTTGAGACGAACCACGCGAGGGTGGGATGCTTTTCG
>DASQTR010000173.1:0-3213 GCA_035641795.1 Ilumatobacter sp. | reverse complement strand
CCGAAGGTGGCTACAAGTCCGTGGTCGTCGCGAATTTCGAGCGCTTGCTCAGGCACGAGCGCCCGACCATCTACGGAGACGGTAAACAGGCTCTCGACTACGTCTACGTGGAGGACGTCGTCGACGCACTGATCATGCTGGCCGACCGAGCACACGATGGACTGGTTAGCAACATCGGCACGGGGCGAGCCGTCTCCGTGGGCGAGTTGACCGAGATGATGCTCACGATCTCCAGGCAGGATCTCGAGCCTCTTTCGTGTCCACCTGACTGGACCGCTGGATCGGTACGTGTCGCGGACACGAAACTGGCTCGCGACACCCTCGGTTGGACTGCGACAACCACGATGGAGGATGGCCTCGCACGTGTGTGGGACTCGTTGAAGGGCACCGATGGCTGACTCCTACTCTCTCAGCGTCATCGCCCCGTGTCTGAACGAGGAGGTGAACATCCCCGTACTCGCCGAGCGGTTGTTCTCTGCCACGGACGAGGCCGGAATCTCAACGGAGCTCGTCCTCGTGGATGACGGCAGCACCGACTGTTCATGGCAGGCGATCCAGCGCCTGCGGGAATCTCGCGGTGACTCCGTCGTCGGAGTGCGGCACACCGACAACTTCGGCATTGCCGAGAGTTGGCGTAGCGGCCTCGATTCGGCGCGCGGCACGTACGCATGCTTCATCGACGCCGATCTGCAAAACCCTCCCGAGGAGGTCGTCACGCTGTACCGGCGCCTGCTGTCGTCTCCGTTCGACGTCGCGCAGGGCTTTCGCTCGAGCATCGGACGACTACGCGACTCGCGGCTCGTGTTCTCGAAGGTGCTCAACTTGCTCCTCAACGCGACTTTCGGAATGCGCGCTCGCGACAACAAGTCCGGATTTCTCCTCGGACCCCGCGCTGTGCTGATTGACGTTCTCGACCACCGCCGCAAGTACCGGCATTTTCAGACGTTCGTCACGGTCTCGGCGAAGGCAAAGGGGTACTCGATCCTCGAGGTCGAAACGCTCTTCGAGAGCCGCAACGCGGGGCGATCTTTCATCGACGCAAGTGTTTGGAGAGTCGTTCGGCAAGCGCTCCGCGACTTCGCGCCTGCGTTCGCAGAGTTCCGCGTCGGTGCACGATCGCGTCACGGCTCGAGGGTTGCGCCCGAGGCGCTGGCTGTATCGGCGCGGCACCATCCTTACTCCGGCTGGCGGCGGGCCCTGTTCGAGTTCTATTTCCTCACTGTGCCAGCACATAAATGGCTCATCCGTCGCCGAGCGCGGGATCTGTACTTCGATCTGCGGCAGAGCCAGTGGCTGCCTCGAGCCAAATTGCAGGAAGTCCAGCTTGCGAAGCTCCAGCGGTTGTTGCAGCACGCGTATGTCCACGTGCCCTACTACCGCCAGGCCATGATCCGAGCAGGAGTCAGGCCCGAGGATGTGCAGTCGCTCGACGACCTCGCTCGGCTCCCGTTGCTCGAGAAGCACGACGTTCGAAAGCGCTTGCACTTCGAGCTCTTTGCCGACAATCACCGCAAACGCGATATGCATCGGATCGCAACGAGCGGGTCGACTGGCGAGCCGTTCGTGACCTACGCCGACCGTCACCAGCTCGAGATGCGCTTCGCGACGACCTTGCGGGCGCTCGAATGGACCGGCTGGCGGTTCGGAGACCCGCAAGTTCGCCTGTGGCATCAGACGCTCGCAATGAACCGCGTGCAGATCCTGCGCGAGCGTGTCGACGCGTGGCTGCTGCGCCGATTGTTCATACCGGCCTTCGAGATGAAGCCCTCGACCCTTGAAGGGTTGATCGACCGGATTCGTCGGCACAACCCGGTACTCGTCGACGGTTACGCGGAGTCGCTGAACTTCCTCGCGACCTACGTTCGGAATGGTGGCAACCCGGGGTTCTCGCCAAAGGCGGTGATCTCGTCCGCGCAAGCTCTCCCGGACAACGTCCGAGCCGCGATCGAGGAGGGATTGGATACCAGCGTCTTCGACAAGTACGGAGCTCGTGAGTTCTCCGGCATCGCGTATCAATGCGGCCAGTCATCCGATCACCACGTGATGGACGAGAGCTACATCGTCGAGCTGCTCGTCGGTGGCAGACCCGCGGCACCTGGCGAGGTCGGCGAGGTGGTCATCACAGACCTCAATAACTTCTCGGTTCCCCTCATCCGATATCGAATCGGCGACCTCGCTACGGCCGTTGACAACACTGAACCGTGCCCGTGCGGCCGGGGGTTGTCTCGCATCGGCCGCATCCAGGGACGCACGCAGGCGATTGTGCACTGCGGGAACGGAACGTGGCTCCCGGGAACCTTCTTCCACCACTTCTTCAAAGATCACGAGTACGCGATTCGCTCTTTTCAGGTACACCAGTCGCGTAAGGGTGAGTTCACGTTAAGGATTGTCAAGCACGATCAGTTCAGTGAGGACGCGTTCAGAAGGATCCTGGACGACCTGCGTCACTACGTCGGCGACGCGTCCCAGACCGTGATCGACGTTGAGTTCGTCGACGAGATCCCGCTCGTCAGCACCGGCAAGCATTCTCCAGTGGTCTCGACTGTCGATGAAGACTTCCAATCGCTGAGAGCCCCAATGGCCCGACCACCTTCTCGGTGACCGTCGGCGCGACGCGCCACCTCGAACGCGACGCCTCGCCGCGCGAGCGCAGAGGTGCGGGTTCGACGCTCGACTCGAGGCTGGGCGTCGCCCTCGTCGCAGCCCTCCTAGCGTTCGTGTGCGCGCTAGTCGCGTTCATCGGACCAGCCGATCTTCAACGGACCCGAATCACCTGGCGACCCGTCCGCGACGGGCTCGACCGCCCGTTAGCGCTGCTGGGGGCCTATCCCGAGCACCTCTCGATCACCTTTGGCTGTTCGACGTTCCGGGCTCTGCCTGGCGAGACCACGATCGTGAAGACTGCGATCGACCCGAGCTCGAGCCAAGGGCTCGCGCTCGTCAAGCGGGGAGACACGATCCAAATCGACATCGGGCCAAACGCTGGGCTGCTGTCGGTTCCCGTTCCACCAACCGGACCCTGCCGAACCGCCGCGCGGTTCGCCGCGCCGGAAGACCCCGGCCGCCTCTCGTTGCGAGTCGGCCCGAAGTCGGCCGTCCGAATGGTGCCGCGCCAGCTCCTCGGCGCGGCCCAGACCGAATCGAGCTGGCCGCGCGTCGTGCGTCTCCACGGCGATCCGCTCGTGCGCGCCCGACCCGACGTTGCGGTCGAGG
>DASQTR010000172.1:0-5760 GCA_035641795.1 Ilumatobacter sp. | reverse complement strand
ACCTCGTCAGCCGCAAGCGCGACGGCTACATCTACTTCACCGATCCCGACTACGGCCGGTGGAACGATTGGATCGGCTGCAAGCGTGAGCCGCTGCTCGGGTACACCGCTGTGTTCCGGGTGCCGCACGAGGGCGGGCCGGCGGAGCTCGTCACCGAGCCCGGCGAGTTCGAACAGCCCAACGGGCTGTGCTTCTCACCCGACGAGTCGCTGCTGTACGTGAACGACTCACCCCGCGCCCACGTCAAGGTGTTCGAGGTCGGCGACGACGGCAAGCTCTACAACGGGCGCGTGCTGGCCGAGGGGATCGGAGGCACGATCGGCGGCGGCTCGCCCGACGGGATGGAGTGCGACGAGTTCGGCAACGTCTGGACGACCGGCCCCGGAGGCGTCTGGGTGTTCGACCCCGACAGCGGCGAACGCATCGGCCTGATCGAGACCCCGGAGACGTGCGGCAGCCTCTGCTGGGGCGGCGCTGACCTGCGCACGCTGTTCCTCACCACGTCGACGACGCTGCATTCGATGCCGACGCTGTGCACCTCGGCTCCGCTGCCGCACTACTGATCGCCTTTGGGAGGTTGACATCGCCATGAGCGACAAGAACGAGAAGTCGAAGAGCCAGCGGATCCGCGAGCTCGAGGACCGAGAGCAGATCAGGCAGACCTTCGTCGAGTACGCGCGCTGTCTCGACGGCAACGACTTCGTCGGATACGGGAACCTGTTCGCGTCCGACGGTGTGCTCGCCGCTCAACTCGGCGAAGCGGTCGGGCCCGACGCGATCGCGGCGCTACTGGAGAAGACGCTCGGACCTCACGTGCGCGGCCATCTGCCGGCGGCGGTCCACGTGATGAACAACCAGCGGATCGATGTCGACGGCGACACCGCGAGCACGCAGGTCATGTGGTTCTACCTGACGACCGATCCCGATGGCGTGCCGACCGTGCTGCAGTCCGGACGCTACGTGGACGACCTCGTCCGTGAGCAGGGCGTGTGGAAGATCAAGCGCCACGACATCAGCCGCATCATGGGCCGTTCACCGATGGACCCTCCGCCGCACACGCGTGTCGACTCGATCGAGCAGCGGTTGCGACGGCTCGAGGACGGCGACGCCGTGTGGCGACTGTTCATGACCTACAAAGAGCATCTCGACCAGCGCAACTTCAAGGCGTACGCGTCGTTGTTCACCGACGACGCGGTGTGGATCGGCAATCTCGGTAAGTGCCAAGGACCGGCACAGATCGAGGACATGCTGATGAAGACGCTCGAGGGCTTCCCGTCGGACCACGAGCGCGCCCACCACCTCGTGCTGAACCCGGTGATCGACGTCGACGGCGACACGGCGTTGGCGAAGAGCAACTGGGCGTTCGTGACGCGCAGCGAGACCGACGGCCCGGTGCTCTCCATGCTCGGTACGTACTACGACGAGCTGCGGCGCACGGAAGACGGCTGGAAGTTCTCACGCCGCGTGGCGTACAGCGACATCCCGTACATCGACATCACCGACGTCAAGAACGCGGAAGCGCCATACGTCGACCCGCAGCACGTACTGGAGTGAACGCTTTCTCGCCGGCTCCACCTTGCCGGCGCGTGGGGTCGACGACTATTGCTGGTGACTCACATGTGCGGCCTAGGAGGTAGCTGATGTTCGTATGGGTGCTCGAGGGCAAGGTCTCCGATCCCGAGGAGGTCGGTCGTCAGCTCGGTCACTGGATCGGCGAGTTCGGTTCGACGACCCCCGGCTATCTCGGTGTGACGGGCGGTGTGACCAACGACCGGCGCTTCCTGTTGTTCGTGCGGTGGGAGTCGGAGGAGGCGGGGGACGCGTTTCTCATGCGGCCCCAACAGCAGGCGTGGTACGAGGAGTTCCAGAAGAGCTTCGACGGCCCGGTCCACTTCGACGAGTCGGGTGACGTGACGACCTATCTCGCCGGCGGATCGGATACGGCAGGTTTCGTACAAGGCATGAAGGTTTCGGGCGTCGATCGGCAGCGGATCGACGCCGCTGATCGCGAGTTCGAGAACATCGCACCGGGCATACGTCCCGATCTGATCGGTGGTCTCCGAGTGTGGACGGCCGCCGACGCCTTCGTCGAGGCCAACTACTTCACCAGCGAGGAACAGGCCCGCGAGGGGGAGAGGGAAGAACCTCCGCCGGAGCTGGCCGAAGGTTTCGCCGACTTCATGGAGATGACGAAGGACGCCGAGTACTTCGACTTCACCGAGCCGTTGCTCCACTCTGCGCCCAGCCGTTAGAGGCGGCGACGGTCGCGAGCGCGTTAGTTCAGGGCGTCCAGGTGATCACCGTCTCCTCGACCTCGGCGCCGACCAGGGTGCTGCTGTCGAAACCGGTTGGGCCGTCCTCGCGGCAGCGCTTCCATTCCTCGCTGGCCATCCCGCGCTCGTACGACTCGCGGTCCGCGAACCAATGCTCCGCGTGGCCGTCGAACATCCCGAGTTCGCCGGTGGCGAGTTGGGTGTCGTCGGCGAGCGCGCTCGTCCAATAGCTCTGGACGTAGCGGATCATGCCCGGCGTCGCCTTCGCGAGGTCGGCGTGAGGGCCACGCCACCACGCCAGCACCTCATCGCGCGGCATGTCCGACCGGAACTTCGTCAGCCAGATGACCTTGTACATCGAGCTCCCTCGCACGTCGGTGCCGTCGGGCGACGATCGTATATGGTTCAGCGATCGTCACCGGCAGCGAGTTGACCGTCCGAGGCGATCTCGCCGAGGCCCACCGCCTGGCGTGGGAGCACGTCGCCTCGCCGGGGAGCTGGTGGACCGGTGCACAGCGCGTCGAGCTGGCGGCGACCGCGATGCTGGCGCTCGTGGATGCGTCACCGCTGCCGCCGTGGGTCGGCGTGACTTCGAGCGGGCGACTCGCCGGCGAGCGTGTCGCCCCCACGGTGGCGCACGACTTCGCCTACCGCCTGGCGCGGCACGCGGGAACGATCACCCGCGACGTATACGACTCGGTCAGCCGTGAGATCGGGGAACTGCCGTTCGTCGAGCTGTGTGCCGTCGTCTCGACGGTTGCCGCGGTGTGGCACTTCCGCCGCAACATCGGTGCACCGATGCCGCCGTTGCCGGCGCCGGAGCCGGGAGAGCCGACCGGGCGCCGGCCGGCGCAGCTCGCCGAGGCGCGCCTGAACTGGGTGCCGGTGGCGGCGCCCGCCGATCAGGTGGCTGCGGTCGTACAGGCGTACACCGGCGTGCCGGACGAGTACGCCAACACGTGGCGGATGGCCGACGCCCAGTACATGCCGCAAGAGGAGATGGTCGACCCCGCATGGTCACGCCGGCAGGGCGGCTTGTCGCGCCCGCAGATGGAGCTCGTCGCCGCACGCGTGACCAAGCTGCGAGAGTGCTTCTATTGAGTGGCCGCCCACGCCAGCATGCTCAGTTGGAGCAGCACCGAGGCGGGCCGGCAGGTGGATCTCGCGGCCGTGGCAGAGGGCGCCGGCGACGTCGGCCTCGAGCACGGCAGCGCATTGTTGCGGTTCGCCAGCGCATGCGGTGGCACCGACGACATCGAGCTCACCGAGGCGCGTGCCGCACTCGTGGCTGAGACAGACATCGCGTTCATGGTCGACGCCGCCGCTGTGGCGGCGAACTTCGAGATGATGACGCGCCTCGCCGACGGCACGGGCGCGGCCCTCCCAGAGGAGCGTCTCGCGCGTGCGGCGGACCAGATAGCGACGATGGGCGCGGCCGACCTCGTGAGCCGGCGCTGATAGTCAGCGCCTGCGGTATGTGTCGAGCCGGTCCGCCAGCTCCGCGCGGTACCTCTTCGCTCGCTCGAGCTTGATGTGCTCGTAGCCCCGCACCTGATCCGGGAGCGTCGCGATCGCCACCGCCTCGTCGAGCTTGTCCTCTCGTAAACCCTTGGTCAGCGTGTCGAGCGCCTTCTCGTACTCGGGGATCATGGCTCGCTCGAGCCGCCGCACCTCCGCCCACCGGAACGGGTCGGCGAGCGTGCCGCGCACACGCTTCATCGAGCGCAGCGCCTTGAACGCCGGATCACCGGTGCGCCGGAACTTCAGCTTGTGATCGAGCCCGAGCGACCTCAGCATCGGCGGGTGCAGGTGGTACGTGACCTTGGTGTCGGGCCCACCGACCGCCGCGTACTGCGCTTGCGACTCGGGCAGCAGTGCCAGGCGTGCCACCTCGTATTCGTCCTTGTACGCCATCAGTTTGTGGAGATGCCGGGCGGCGGCGAATGTCAACGCCTGCGAGCCGGGGGCGACACGCTCTTCGACGTTACGCACCGACTCGATCTTGCGGCGGAAGCGGTCGGCGTAGTCGGCGTCCTGGTAGTCGACGAGATCGGCCTCGAGCCGGCGGATCAGCTGGTCGAGTGTCTCTGGTGTGCGGACCTCGAGATTGCAGGCGGCCTCGATCGCGGTCGGGTCGACCGTCCATTGACGGCCGAGCCGGAAGGCGGCGATGTTCTGCTGCACTGCGACACCGTTGAGCTCGATCGCCCGCTCGAGACTGGCAGGATCGATCGGCAACGCGCCGGCCTGCACGGCGGCGCCGAGCGTGAGCACGTTGGCGGCCGTCGTGCTACCGAACAGGCCCTTGCAGATCGCGGCCGAATCGAGATAGCGGTTGAGCTCGGGCCGCGACACGTCGTCGAGCCGGGCGCGCAGCGAGCCCGAATCGGGGTAGACCGTGCTTTCCGGGTGAGTGACCATACGGCCGGTCGGCACGACCTCGAGCGATCCGATCACCACGGTGTGTCCGGGCACGGCGCCTTCGCGATGTGAGTCGCTCGCGGCAGCGAGCATGTCGAACGCGAGCAAGGCGTCGATGCCCGCCGCATCGGCATGGTTCGACGCCGCAGCGGTGCCGCGCGAGACGCGGATGTCGCTCGTCACAGGGCCGGCCTTCTGCGACAGGCCGGTCTGGTCGAGACCGCGCACCTCGAAGCCGTCGAGCATCGCCGCTGTCCCGATGATCTGGCTGACCGTGATCACACCGGTGCCGCCGATGCCTGACAGCCGCACGGTGAACCGGTCGCGATCGACCACCGGCACCGGGTGGGGCAGCGTGTCGGGGTCAGGTGGTTTGGGCGCAGCCTTCGGCTTGCCCGTCGGCGCGTCGCCGTCGACTGTGACGGTGGCGAACGAAGGGCAGTCGCCGCGCAGGCACGAGAAGTCGTAGTTGCAGCTCGTCTGGTGGATCATCGTCTTGCGCCCATAGGGCGTGTCGACGGGCTGCACCGAAAGGCAGTTGGACTTGTCGCCGCAGTCACCGCAGCCTTCGCAGATGCGCTCGTTGATCACGACCCGGAACCCGGGGCGGGCGATGATGCCACGTGTGCGGTCGCGCCGCTTCTCTGCCGCGCAGCGCTGATCGTGGACGAGGACGGTCGTGCCCTTCATCTCACTCAGGACCCGCTGCGCCTCGTCGATCTTGGAACGGTCCCAGACCTCGACGCCCTTCGGGAACGAGGCGCCCTGGAACCGATCGGGGTCGTCGCTGGTGACGATCACACGGGCGACGCCGTCGGCGAGCAGCATGCGCGTCACGTCGGGGATGTCGCGTGCTCCTTGCGCGTCCTGTCCGCCGGTCATCGCCACCGTGCCGTTGTAGAGCAGCTTGTAGGTGATGTCGATGCCGGCCGCCACCGCAGCCCGGATGGCCAACGAGCCAGAATGGAAGTACGTGCCGTCGCCGAGGTTCTGCACGAGGTGCTGACGTTCCATGAACGGCGCCATGCCGATCCATTGCGCGCCCTCGTTGCCCATGCAGGTGAGG
>DASQTR010000171.1:0-4447 GCA_035641795.1 Ilumatobacter sp. | reverse complement strand
TGCGTGAACACCTTCGCCAGCATGCCGAGCTCAGGCGCGTCGGTCCACTCGTCGTCGGCCCCGAGGTAGGTCGTGGCGGCAGCCCTGGGGCGCTCGCCGGCGAAGGGGGCCAGCAGGTAGACGTCCATCAGCGCTTCGCGGTGGTTGTCGCCGTTCGGACGAAATCGGTACACGATCCGGTTGTAAGCGCCCCACGGATGCATGTTCGGGAACAGCGTGTAGTCGATGTTGTCGATGAACTCCGAGTCGCACCATTGGTCGACCATGTCGCCGACGACCGGGCGCCAGCGCTCGCGGGCGGCGGCGGCGGACGCTTCGCGCGCGGTCTTGCCGTCGGCGAGACTGATGTAGCTCTCCTCGTCCTCGCGGATGTCGAGCATGTAGCGCAGGATCTCTTCCTCGGTAGGGTCCCACTTCAACAGCGGGCTGGGCGTGCCGCCCGGCGTGATGACCCTGGCGAAGTTGTCCCAGATGTCGATCTGGCTGTTGACGTCGCCGAGGTAGAGCGCCGTCTGCGGATGCGTCGTGGGCGCGTGGTACGACTCGCAGAACGCCTCCTGGACGATCTTCCAGTTCGCTCTGATGACCTTCTGCACGTGGCCCTGCAAATAGCGGTCCTCGAGCTTCCAGCGGGCGAACTGTTCTGGCATTTCACCAAGGAAGTCCGCGAGCGGCTGGGCGTCGGGATCGGGGTTGATGAACACGAATCCGCCCCAGGTGCCGACCTTGGCCTCGGGGAGCGCGAACTCCTCGTCGACGACATGCTCGAAATCCCACCGGGCGGGCACCGAGGCGAGGGCGCCGTTCAACGCCCACGTGAAGCCATGGAACGGGCAACGGAACTCGGTGCAGCGCCCGCTGAAGTCCTTGAGCTGGCGGCCGCGATGGAGGCAGGCGTTATAGAACGCCTTGATCTCGTGCTCGGACGAGCGCACGACGATGAACGACATGTTGGCGATGTCGTAGACGATGTAGCTGCCGACGTTGGGCAGCTGCTCCTCGCGGCAGGCGAACTGCCACACCCGCTTCCAGAGCCGCCCGACTTCGCGCTCGTGCCACGCCCGCGACGTGTACCGCGAGACCGGAACGTCGTCGTTGCCGAGGAACTGGGGTGACTCCTGGCGGAGCACGGCGGGGACCGGATACGGGTCGGTGTCGAGCAACTGCTGGTACGTGATGCCCGTCGAGCGTCGCCCGATCGGCGTCACTTGATCTGTCATCGGGTCGCTCCCATCGCCGTTCACCTCAAAGATGTTACTTGAGATTGACTCTAGCTTCGACCCGTCTCAGGCGGAACAGGGGAAAGTACTGTCTGGGGCGTGCTCGACGCTATCGACATCGTGCTCGTCCATCAGCTGGTCGCTCGCTACGGTCACCTGATCGACCGACGTCAGTGGGACCGGTTCGCCGAGCTCTTCGTTCCGGACGCGACGATCGACTACCGCGGCGGCACGGGCGACGTGGCGCGCACGGGCCGCGATGCGATCGTCGAATGGTTCCGCGCGATCGAGGACGCACACCCGCCCGCCCACCACGTGACCAACATCCTCGTCGACGCGGCCGCCGAACCCGACGGCCGCGTCGACGTGCACAGCAAGTTCTTCGCCCCGTTCACCCGCGTCGAGCACGTGCCCAAACGTCTCTACGGGGGCGAGTACCACGACATCGTCGTGAGAACCGTTGACGGCTGGCGGTTCGCGCACAAGCAATGTCTGCCGACCTGGCAGCTGGCCGTCGTGGTCGACGACACACCGCCGGAGCACCGCCTCACATACTGAACCGCCGGGCGCCGGCCGATTCACTCGAGCGTCCCCACCGGCTCGTTCCCGTCCCAATGCCGCGCCGCCGCCGCGACCTTCGCATAGAAGCTGGTCAGTCGATCCGACCGCTCGTAGAGCTCGAGCATGTGGCCGTGTGTCGCCGTCGTGTCGACGAAGTGGAACTCCGTGCCAGCGACCGTACGCGCGCTCATGGCGATCTCATAACCATGCCCGACCAGCGAGTTCGCGACGTCATGGAGGTCGTCGACAACGAAGGCCAAGTGATGCAAGCCGGTCTCGTCCGGCCCGTACACGTCGCGAATTGGACTCTCACTCCGCCCGTGGTCGATGATCAACTCGACCATCAACGAACCCCATTGGCCGTACGCGGAACTGTGGTCGAAGGTGCCGGGACGACCTCGGTACATGACGTCGACGAGCTCGATGTGACGACGCACGAAGAAGGGACCGGCACCGAAATCACGGCACCACGCGTGAGCCGCCGCCTCCACGTCGGTGACGAGGTAGGCGACCTGAACCGGCGCGCCCAAAAGTGCACCCAGCCCGTTCACAGGGCTCACGCACCGATGCCCAGCGACTTCGCACGCGCGCCCTTGTCGTGGAAGTCGGCCTCGTAACAGATCCGATCGCCGTCGAATCTGAGGTACGACATCACCGGCACGGACCAGCGGCGACCGACGTACTCCTCGCCGTACGACTCGGGTCGCACGACGTCGCCGCTCATCAAATAGTGCACCGCCAGCCCGTCGTCGTTGATCCAGAACTCGTCAGGCTCGAGCCGCAGCCGCTTCGTGCGCGTCAGGCCGTTCGCGAAGAACGCGCGAATCGCAGGCCACCCGACGAAGACACCACTGGCAACGTCCTCGAGCGTTCCGTCCGGTACCCAGAACTGCTCGGGAGCATCGGGATCGCCGGAGCTCCACCCATCGCGAAAGAGCCGCTCGGCAATCGCGATTCGATGCGCTGCGGTGCTGTCGGACATGCAATGAGTGTAGAGAAACTCGCACTACGATTCTGAAGGTGGGGGCCCGCGCGTGGCACGCTCTGGGACATGACCGACCGCGAGGACATCATCGATCTGGCCGTGCGCTACGCATGGGCGCTCGACACGAAGCAGGTCGACGGTCTGCGCGACGTGTTCACCCCCGATGCCACGGCGATGCTGCGGGGCGTGGAGTGCCGGGGCGTGGAAGAAATCATCGCGCGCGTCGCCGGATCGATCCTGCGGCTCGACAACACGCAGCACCTCATCAGCAACCACCACGTGGTCGTCGACGGTGACGCGGCGACGCATCGCTGCCAGCTGCAGAGCCAGCACGTCCTCTCCGGCGTGGCGGGCGGCGACAACTTCATCGTCGGCGGCTATTACGAAGACCGCGTGGTCCGCACCACCCACGGGTGGCGGATCGCTCACCGGTTGATGCAGCAAACCTGGACCGACGGCAACCCCGCTGTCACGAAGCGCGAGCCCACATGATCCCAACTAGTACTCGCATGGTCGTCCTGCGCGGCCGGCCCGGACTCGGCGCCGACCCCACGCCCGACCTGTTCGCGATCGAGGAGCGGCCGATCCCGGAGATGCAAACCGGTCAACTGCTCGTGCGCAACATCGCGATGAGCGTCGACCCATCGATGCGCGGGAGACTGGATCTCGGCGAGAAGCACTACACGACGAACTTCGAGGTCGGCCAGCCACTCGACGGCTCGGCGATCGGCCAGGTCATCGCGACCGAGGGTGGCATTCCGGTCGGCGCCGTCGTGCGCCACCGCGCCGGTTGGCGCGAACACGCAGTCGTCGACGCCGAAACGGTTGCGGTCGTCGACCCGGACGCCGCCCCGGTCGGAGCGTGGCTGGGCATCCTGGGGCAGACCGGGTTCACGGCGTGGGTGGGATTGAAGCGGATCGGCGAGCTGCACGCGGGTGACACCGTCTTCGTCTCCGCCGCCGCCGGCGCCGTCGGTTCGGCAGCCGGGCGCTTTGCCAAGTTGCTCGGTGCGGGTCGAGTCGTAGGGAGCGCGGGCGGACCCGACAAGGTTCGTGAGCTGGTGGAGCACCTTGCCTTCGACGACGCCATGGACTATCGGGCGGAGTCGCCGAGGCAAGCGGTGAGCCGTTTGGCGCCCGACGGGATCGATGTCTATTTCGACAACGTCGGCGGCCCGCATCTCGTCGCAGCGCTCAAGAACATGACCGTCGGCGGTCGCGTTGCCCTGTGCGGCATGATCAGCCAGTACGCCGACAACGGCCGCGGTGAGGACATCAACAATCTGATCGAGGCGGTGCTGCGGCGCGTGACGATTCGCGGGTTCATCGTGCGCGACCACGAAGACATGCGACCCGAGTTCGAGCACACGGTCACGGCGTGGCTCGCATCCGGCGACGTGCAAGTGCTACAGACCGTCACCGACGGGATCGACCACGCCGTCGAGGGGTTCCTCGGGATGCTCAAGGGCGCCAACGTGGGCAAGGCCCTCGTTCGCCTCGACCCCACCTGGGAGATCTAGACGTGCTCATCATGTCGGCACGAGACCGGCGATGCGCTCACCGATCGCCGCCACCTGGGCGTTGAACTTGCGTGCCCCCAGCCCGCGGAACGCTGCGTCCTGGTTGAGCAGCGAGGCGATCGAGGTCTCGAGCAGTGACACCAGCGCCACCGCCATCACAC
>DASQTR010000170.1:0-11699 GCA_035641795.1 Ilumatobacter sp. | reverse complement strand
GCAACCACGTCGATGACCAAGACCCGTCCGCCCACGACGACTCCATGCTCGCCACCAATCAGCGGATCTGGGGGTTCGAGACCAACTTCGGTGGGCTCGCCGAATTGAGCCTGGTGAAGGCCAACCAGTTGATGCCGAAGCCGTCACACCTGAGCTGGGAGGAGGCGGCGGTCAATGCGCTGTGCAACTCGACGTCGTACCGGATGCTGGTCGGCGAGCACGGAGCGCGCATGAAGCAAGGCGACACGGTGTTGGTGTGGGGCGCCACCGGCGGGATCGGCGCCTACGCCATCCAGTACGTGCTCAACGGCGGCGGCACCCCCGTCGGCGTCGTCTCCTCCGAACACCGCGCCCAGCTGCTGCGCGACGTCGGCTGCGAGGCGGTCATCGATCGCCGCGCCGAGGGGTACGAGTTCTGGTCCGACGACCACACGCAGGACGAGGCCGAGTGGCGCCGGTTCGGCAAGAGGATTCGCGAGCTCGCCGGCGACGACCCCGACATCGTGTTCGAGCACCCCGGCCGCTCGACGATGGGCGCCTCGATCTTCGCCGTCAAGCGCGGCGGCACAGTCGTCACCTGCGCGGCGACGTCGGGCTACATGGTGGAGTTCGACAACCGCCACTTCTGGATGAAGCTCAAGCGGTTGATCTCGTCGCACTTCGCCAACTACGCCGAGGCGTGGGCTGCCAACCGCCTGATCGACCAGGGCCGCATCCACCCGGTGATGAGCGAGGTGTATCCCCTCGACCGGGTCGGCGAGGCCGCCCGCGCCGTGCATCGCAACGACGCCGACGGCAAGCTCGGCGTGCTGTGCCTAGCCCGGAGCGAAGGGCAAGGCATCAGCGATCCAGACAAGCGAGAGCGCATCGGCGAAGACAAGATCACCCGCTTCCGCCGACACTGATGTCTGCATCAATCTGGTGGCATGATGGCGCAAACTGTTATCATTGTGCCATGATTCGGACGCAGATCTCGATGACCGAGGAGCAGCAGGAAGCGCTGCGCCGTCTCGCAGCGTTGCGCAATGTCTCACAGGCGGCCGTGCTTCGAGACGCACTTGACTCCCTGATTGGCCACGACACTCGATTGCGGCGCCTCGAACGCGCTCGACAGCTCATCGGCGCCTACCGATCCGCGGCGTCGAACACGGCCGTCGAGCACGACGAAGCACTCGACGACGCCTTCTCGGCATGACGCCTGTCTTCGTCGACACCTCGGCGCTCTACGCGATGCTCGACGTCGCCGATGCGAGCCACATCGTGGCCGCCCGCCGGTGGAACAGCCTCCTGGACGTTCTCGAACTCGATCCGACCGCGGCGGTTACACACAGTGGCGTGCTCACCGAGTGTGCCGCACTGGTTCAGCGACGCCTTGGCATGCAAGCTCTCCGAGGGCTGCTCGAGGTCTTGCTGCCGAGCCTTGAAATCGTCTGGATCGATGCCGAGCTGCATCGTCTCGCATCGACAGCTCTTCTCGCGGCCGACCATCGAAGACTGAGCCTCGTCGACTGGACGTCGTTCACGGTGATGCGCGACCGCAGCATCACCCACGCCTTCGCCTTCGACGACGACTTCGAAGGCCAGGGTTTCGAGTCGTTCGCGGGATGACCGCGACTCGACCGTGTTTCGCGGTTTGAATGGTCGGATGCTGCTGACAGAGATCGATCATGTGGCGATCGCCGTCCGCGACCTCGACGCTGCGATCGAGTACTACGCCACCGCGTTCGGGGCGACCGTCGCCCACCGTGAGGTCGTCGAGCACGACGGCGTCGAAGAGGCGCTGATCAAGGTCGCCGACAGCTACATCCAACTCACCGCCGCCACGCGCGACGACTCGCCGATCGCCAAGTCGATCGAGAAGCGTGGCGAGGGCCTGCACCACGTCGGCTACCGCGTCGACGACTGTGCTGTCGCATTGGCGGCGATGGTCGCCGCCGGCGCCACGCCGATCGACAAGGAGCCCCGGCCGGGCAGCCGCGGCACGACCGTCGCCTTCGTGCATCCCAAGGGCAGTTTCGGAACGCTGATCGAACTCGTTCAGGAGTGAGCTCTGTGCAGACTCTGAGCCAGGCTCCGGCCGCCGTCCTGTGGGACATGGATGGCACGCTGATCGACACCGAGCCGTACTGGATGGAGGCCGAGCGCGAGCTCGTCGAGGCGTACGGCGGCGAGTGGCCAGAGGAACACGCCAAGGCGGTGGTCGGGTTCGACCTGCTCGACTCGGCCGATTACATCCGCGAGCACGGCGGCGTCCCGCTCGAACCGGAGGCGATCGTCGACCATCTGCTCGACGGCGTGATCGCCCGGCTGCGCGGCAACATCCCGTGGCGACCCGGGGCGCGGCGCCTGCTGCGCGAGCTCAACCATGCCGGCGTGCCGTGCGCGCTGGTGACGATGTCGTGGCGACGGATGGTCGACCCGATCGTTGCCGCTCTGGCACCTGGCTCGTTCGACGCCGTCATCACCGGCGACGAGGTGCCGAGCGGGCACGGCAAACCCAACCCCACGCCGTATCTGATGGCGGCCGACCTCTGCGACGCCGACCCGCGCGACTGCGTGGCGATCGAGGACTCCCCCACCGGTGTGCGCTCGGCGCGCTCGGCGGGTTGCCGCGTGCTCGGCGTGCCCAACGTGCGCTCGCTCGACGGCCTGCGGGGACTCACCATCGTCGACTCCCTGCGCGACGTCACGATGGAAGACCTCGCCACGTTGCCGGAGGCCCAGCCGGTGCCGCCGGACGAAACGCGCCGCCGACTCGATCGTCGCCACGTCGTGCTCGGCGGGCTGGCGGTCGTGGCGTTGCTGCTGGCACTGTTGGCCGTGCTGCGGCGCGACGGCGGCGACGAGCAACTCGTGCTACCGCCGGGCGCGATCCCGATCGACGTGTGGGCGCCGTACTGGACGTTGACCGAGTCGCTGCCGTCCGCCGACTCCCGCCTGTCGCAGGTCCGCGAGGTGTCGCCGTTCTGGTACGGGGCTCGG
Organism: Ilumatobacter sp.; assembly: GCA_035641795.1. Lineage (GTDB taxonomy): Bacteria > Actinomycetota > Acidimicrobiia > Acidimicrobiales > Ilumatobacteraceae > Ilumatobacter. The sequence continues at coordinate 8,717 of DASQTR010000170.1, read as the reverse complement.
AGCGCGACCGAGATCGTGGTCGACGAGAACGCGCCGGCGGACGCGGCAGAAGACTTCGTCGACGAGGCGCGCGACTCGGTGGCGTCGTTCGTGCCGTCGATCCGCGACGAGATGGACGCCGGCGGGATGGCGGCGGTGATCGCCGACCCGGCGACGCGCCAGCTTCACATCGACACCATCCTCGAGTTCGCGGACGACGTCGGCGCTGACGGCATCGATCTCGACTACGAGCAGTTCGCGTTCAGCGACGGCGATGCGACATGGGCGACCACGAGCCCCCACTGGGTGACGTTCGTGCGCGAGCTGGCCGAGGCGCTGCACGACGAGGGTCGCACGCTGACCGTCAGCATCCCGCCGGTGTACGACCCGGCGGTCGCCGGCGGCAGCGGCTACTGGGTGTACGCACACGGGACGATCGCCGAGCATGTCGACGCCATCCGGATCATGGCCTACGACTACTCGGTCGCCGAGCCGGGCCCGATCGCCCCGCTGGCGTGGGTGGCGCAAGCGGTCGACGGCGTGTCCAAGGCGGTGCCCGAGGAGTACCACGACAAGCTCGTGCTCGGCGTGCCCGCCTACGGCGCCAACTGGGTGACCGCAACGACGGGCACGTGCCCTGCAGGTGCCGAGGGCAAGACGACGGTCAACACCCGCAACGTGCTCGACCTCTCCGCCAAGCGCGGCGCAACGCCCGTCTACGACCAGACGACAGGCGAGTGGTCGTTCACGTACGACCTGACGGTCGGCGACACGGCCACGTCGTGCGTGCAATCGAGACAGGTGCACTGGGTCGATTCGGAAGGCGCGGCAGCGAGGGCGGAGATCGCACGCCGAGCCGGTTGGGGAGGAGTAGCCCTCTGGGCCTTGGGCTACGACGACGACGAGACGTGGCAGTCATTGCTGAACGCAACAAGAAACCCCATCACGCCCGGTGTCTGACACCGCCTGCGGTGTCTGACACCAGATCTGCACGCGCTGTCGTGTGTGGCATGGTTGAGGGGGGAACGAATCGCGGACTACCGCGCAGGAGGTGCGACCGATGGGTCTACTCGACAAGTTCAAGAACACCGTCTCGGGGAACAAGAGCAAGGCGAAGCAAGGCGTCGACGCCGCAGCGGATCAGACGAAGAAGGTCGCGCCCGACAAGCACGACAAGAAGGTCGACAAGGGAGCAGACGCGGCCAACGACGCGATCAACAAGCTCGACTGAGACAGCCGGGGTTGCGCACCTCGCGGGTTGCCGGGCCACTGCGCATGGAACACTGGGCGAGTGCAACGTCCGCGCGCGGCAAGCGTCACGACGGTCTGCGCGACAGCCATCTTGCTGGGCGCCTGCGGTGAAGCCGGTTCGGCGAACCCGCCGCCGGTGTCGGCCAGCTCGAGCGCAGCGGTCACTACGGTGGTCGCGGCCGTCGCATCCGGGGACGGGTGCTCGTCCGACAACTCACCAACGGCAGTCGTCGCCGCGCCCGGCCCGACTCCGGAGACGGCCGTCCGTCCGGAGTCAGCGGACAGCCCACTCCCAGACCTCGCCGTCCGCCGCATCAACTGCGCCGGCGGGTGGGTCAACCTCCGCAACGAGATTCCCTCCGACCGGCCGGTGCTGGTCTGGTTCTGGGCGCCGTATTGAAGCACGTGCCGTCGGGAAGCCCCCGACGTCGAGCAGTTCGCTCGAGAGCACGCAGACAAGGTGAGGGTGATCGGACTTGGCACCAAGGACGACGCCGAATACGCGGTCGACTTCGTTACCGACACGGGCACGTACTCGTTCCCGATGTACTGGGACGACACCAAGAGCGCGTGGGTACCGTTCGAGATCGTCAACCAACCCGCCGTCGTGCTGCTCTCGCCCGCAGGCGACGTGATCGAAACGTGGAACGGCACCTTCGACGCCGACGAAGTTCTCAGCAAACTCGGTTAGTGGCCCCTTCGCTGTGCCGCGACGATGGACGCTGATGGCAGCGCCCTCAGAAAGGTGCTACATGTCGGCACATGAAATCGGCCGGGGCGGGCGCGGCAGCTGGTCCACTGGGTCGCGATGCCGTCGAGCTGAGGCCAAGGCTTCTTCAATACGCACGGAGTAGCGTTTCCATATGCACATCCGGCGGGGTCTAGCTGTTGTTTTTGTTGCAATCGCTATGGCGGCTTGTGGGGACGACGATTCCGCCGACGAGACGGACGGGGCGGAGATTGACGCCGACACGGACGCGCCATCCACCGCGGCCACAACGGCCCCGAGCACGAGCTCGGATGCGCCGTCGACCTCAACACCGGCAACGTCGGCACCGACGACCGCCCCAGCACCGACTGAGCCCGAGACGACGGCTGTGGCGACGACAGCGACGGAGACGTCCGCAGCGCCCTCCACGCCGGCACCTGACTCCGAGGCGGGACTGGCGGCATCGGCACTTCTCACGCTCGACGACATGCCGTCGGGCTGGCTCTCCTCCTCCAACACGGACGACGACGAAGCGGATGAGGACATGGTCCAACAGATCGCCGATTGTGGCGGCCTCGATCCCACCTTGATCGGCGACGCGGTGCTCGGGGACACGGAGGCGGAGTCAGACGAGTTCGAGGACCCGGAGGGCGCGGCGGCGGTCAGTCAGAGCATCGGCTTCACGTCCGACGAGGCGACCGCAATCGCCGCGATCACCGAGATCCGGAAACCCGCCCTGGCCGGTTGCTATGAAGAGGCGATCCGCTCGAGTTTCGCCGAGATGGCCTCGGGGAGCGACCCGAGCAACACGCTGCCGTCCGGGATGACGCTGACGGCGATCACCATGGAGCCTGTCGACCTCACCGGCGTTGCCGAGCCCGATGAGGCGATGTGGTACAGGGCGACGGCTGAGTTCGACTTCAACGGCCAGCCGTTGCCCCTCTACATCGAGCTCCTGTTCTTGCGCGAAGGCCGGGTCTTGTCGCAGCTCGAGCTACAGGGCAACGGCGAGCCGTTCCCCGAAGATCTGATCGACCCGATCGTCACGCGGGCGCAGGAGAAGATGGCGGAGATCGCCACCGCTTGACGAGGCGATCGTCAGAGGTCGACACGATGTCCCGCTCGACACCGAACAGAATCAAGCACGTGATTGATCGCCCCGCGGAATTCGACGTGCCGCCAGGTGCGCTGCGGACGAAGTGATTTACGAAGTCGATGCGCTTGAGCGTGATGTCGGCGCACCTAGTCGAACGATTGTCAAGTCGCGTGTCTGGAGCCCCGCCCTTCCGTCCAGGACAACTCTCGCCCCACCGAGATCGACCTGGTCGAGGAACCGATACTCGGCATGGTCGGCCTGCACGATCGCGGCGTCACAGTGATCGCCGAAACGGTACGGATCGAAGCCGAGCCCGCGCAGCTCGTCGTCGTCGAAGAGGGGGTCGTGCACAACCGGACGCCCTCCCCGCGCTTTGATGCCATCCACCAGGCGGAAGACACCAGAAAATGCGACCTCTTTGACACCGCCCCGATACGCGGCGCCTAGGACCGCGATAGTGCATCCTTCTATACCGCCGATCTCGTTCGAAAGTCGCTCGACGGCGTAGTCGGGCATCGACTCGTTGACCTCCCTGGCGACGAGCGGAAGTCTCGCCTGCGCATCGTTGGACAGATAGAGACGTGGGTACACGGGGATGCAGTGACCTCCCACCGCGATTCCAGGACGATGAATGTGGCTGAACGGCTGGCTGTTGCAGCCGTCGATCACCGCGTTGATGTCGATGCCCAGGCGGTCGGCAAACCGTGCCAACTCGTTCGCAAACGCGATGTTGATGTCGCGATACGTTGTTTCAGCGAGCTTCGACAACTCGGCCGCCTCGGCCGACCCCAGGTCCCACACACCGTTCGCTTGTTCAAGATCGTCTCGTCGATCGAACGTCAGCACGCGGTTGTAGAAGACCAGCGAGCGTCGCGTGCTCTCAGGATCGAGCCCTCCCACGAGCTTCGGATAGCGGGCGAGATCCTCGAAGATCCGACCGGAGAAGACACGCTCGGGACTGAACGCGACAAAGATGTCGACGCCGCTTCGGAGCCCAGACCCGGCCTCGAGCGCCGGCGCGAACCGCGTGCGCGTTGTTCCGACGGGCAGCGTTGTCTCGTACAGAACAAGCGTCCCCGGCCGAATCGTCTTCGCAACTGCAGCCGTCGCTGCGTCGATGGCGGTGAAATCCGGAGCACCCCGGGCGTCGACCACGAGCGGTACGACCACGACCACGACCTCGCTGACCGCCACGGCTGCGGACGTGTCAGTCGTCGCTGTGAGACGTCCGGACGACACTGCGTCAGCGAGGTACTCGTCGAGATGCCTTTCGCCAGGAAACGGGCTGCGGCCGGCCGACACGAGGTCGACGGTGCGCTGGCTCACGTCTGCGCCGGTAACCGTCATCCCCGCTCGCGCGTACTGAACTGCAAGCGGCAGTCCGATCTTGCCGAGCGCGACAACGCAAACCTTCATGCTTGGTCTCCGCATCCGGCCGTCACCACGGTCGGCAGGATAACGGTCGTCGTCTATCCGCAGGTCGGCTCGCTAGCTTGTCATAGGTGCCTGCCCAACCGATCGCGATCTCGGTCGTCGATCTGCCGCCGGACGTCGAAGAGTCGGTCTTGTCGGTATTGCGATCGGGCATGATTGCGCAGGGTCCGATGGTCAAACAGCTGGAGGACCGCTTCGCCGAGATGATCGGCGCTCGCTACGCCGTGGCGGTCAACAACGGCACGACGGCCTTGATCGCCGCCGTCGCTGTTCTCGACCTCGAGCCTGGCGACGAGGTCGTCACCAGCCCGTTCACCTTCGTCGCCACGCTGAACGCGATCCTTGCGTCAGGCGCCACGGCGCGCTTCGCCGACATCTCCGATGACGACTTCAACATGGCACCGGACGGGTTGCCGGCCGCGATGGGGCCACGCACCCGCGTGCTCCTGCCTGTCCACCTATATGGACAGTGCGCCGACATGCCGGCGATCGCTCGCATCGCCGCTGACCACGGAGTCGCGCTCATTGAAGATGCCGCGCAGGCGCACGATGCGCGCGTCGGCGGCAAGGCGGCCGGCACTTGGGGGATCGGGTGCTTCTCGCTTTATGCGACGAAGAACCTGACCTCAGGAGAGGGCGGTCTGATCACCACCGACGACGAACACATCGCCGACCGCGTCCGAGTGCTCCGCAATCAGGGAATGCGCGAGCGCTACCACTACGAGGCTGTGGGCAACAACTTCCGATTGACGGACCTGCAAGCAGCCGTGTGCGTCCCGCAGTTGACGCACTACGCCGATCAGGTCGCCAAGCGCCAGGCCAACGCGCGTCAGTTATCCGAAGGCCTGGGTGGGGTCGCAGGCCTGCATGTTCCGAGTGAACTGCCCGACCGGCGGCATGTCTGGCACCAATACACGCTGTTGATCGACGACGACGCCCGCCTTACGCGCGACGAGGCGCTCGACGAGTTGACGCAGGCTGGGATCGGCTGCGGCGTCTATTACCCGCGACTCGTCTACGACTACCAGTGTTACAAGGCGCATCCGCAAGTGATCCCCGGTGACGTACCGGTCGCCCAACGTGTGGTTGGTCAATGCCTCTCGTTGCCGGTCCACGCGCACCTGTCCCCAGGCGACCTCGACCGTATCGTGACGACTGTTCGCAGCCTGTTCCAGCAATGATGGCCATGCGCCTCGGGATCGTCGGGATCGGTTCGATGGGAAGGCTGCACGCGCGCGTTGTCGCCGGTCACAAGGCAGCCAATCTCGTGTGGGTCTCCGACCCCGACGAGGAAGCGGGCCGAGGCGTCGCCGATCGCTTCGACACCAAATGGCAGCCTGAACCAACGTTCGCCGACGTCGACGCGCTGATCGTGGCAGCACCGACGGAGTTCCACGCCGATGTCGCGAACGAGGTCATCCGAGCCGGAAAGCCCATGCTGCTCGAGAAGCCGCTTGCTCCAAGTCTCGCTGACTCGACAAAGATCGTCGATCAGGCGCGTGCGGCGGGCACGGTGCTCGCGTGTGGTTTCGTCGAGCGGTTCAATCCGGCGGTGCGCACCGCCATGGAGATCGTAAAGGAGCCAGTCAGGGTGGCGACGATGCGTCATTCGCCCTACAGCAACCGTATTCGCACGGGAGTCGCGTCTGATCTGCTCATCCACGACATCGACATGGTGCTGCGCATAGTTGGCACGAAGCCGTCGGTCGTCCAAGGCCGATTCGGGCACTTCCACCGCAACGGCGCCGGCGCCACGGAAGACGTCGTGGAAGCGCTGATGCAGTTTCCCGAGGGGCAGGTGGCGACGGCTTCCGCATCGCGCCTTTCCCAGATGAAGCTGCGTTCGCTGAGCATCAACGAGCTGCGTCGCCAAATCGATGTTGATCTGGTACGGCAGTCGATCACGGTCTATCGCAACGTCGACGGTGGCTCATTCGACGAGGACGCCGGGTACAGCCAGCAGACGATCATCGACGTGCCGGTGATCCGCCACGTTGGCGAGCCGCTGCAACTGCAACTCGAGCACTTCCTGTGCTTGATTCACGACGACGCCCTGGCCGAGGTGGAGCTCGAGACGCTGATCGGCCCGCACGCGGTCGTGGACTCAGTGAGCGCTAGCGCCCGTTCGGTCCGTGTCTGATCGCGCCACCCGACGACCGACGCCGCCACCAACAGCGCCCACACGTACGAGTTCCACAACACGAAGCTCTCGGTCACGTTGAAGGCGAGCAATGCCATGAGCACGACCGCCCACCAGCAGGAGAGGGCATCGAATCTGCGTTGCCACACGAGACGAGCGATGCCCACGATTGCCAGCCCGCAGGTGAGCGCGAACAGCAGGACGCCGAACACCCCGAGACCCAGCGCCACTTCCAGTAGGCCGTTGTGGGCACTGTTCTGTGTCGATGCGATGAGCGTCGCGACTTCCGGTTGGTCCCAGAACGCCCAGTAGCCAAAGCCTCGCAGGGGTCTGTCGTCAACCAGGTCCACCACATCGCGCCAGATGTCCCGGCGGCCACCAAGCGTGCCGTCCGAGCTCAGCCGCCTTGCGATCGTCCAGAAGTTCCACACGCCCAGCACGAGCACGGCACCAACGACACCGGCCATGACCGATGCGACACGTCGCCCCGAAGCGCCACGGCGCTGCGCCATCGACGCCAGCACCACGAGCCCAGTCGTGGCCAACGCCAATGCAAGCGCGACTCGCGCGGTATCCGACCGGGTGCCGATCAGCAGCCACGTCGCGACTGCTGTTGACACCATCCATCCGATCCGCGTCGCAATCGAGGTGCTCCCGATGGCAGATGCCACGAACGAGACCGCAGCCAGCACGCACACCGGGCCGAGCGAGTTGGTGCTTGCGAAGATGCCGAAGTAATGGATGTCTCGCTCGCCATCCCAGTAGCCACCGCCCCACCTCGGCTTGAACAGCACCAACATTGCGCTGGCAAGGACGCTGACGAGTCCGGCGTAACTCGTCGCCCGCAATTGCTCGCGAAGGTCGAGTTCTATTCCGTACCAAAGCCCGAATGCGGCTACACCGATCAGCGTCGGCGCACGATAACCAGTAGCCTCCGGCACGACGGACCAGGTCACCGACGCCAGGCTCCACGCAACGTAGATGAAAACCGCACCGACCGCGAATGTCGCCATCCGGTCAAGCGATCCGAACGCCGTCCGCGCCAGCAGACCGATCGACGCCAGGCCGACGAGTCGCATCGGGTACGTAAAGGCCCAACCGTCGAAGCTGAGGTCGGTGTGGACGACACGTACCGCCAGAAAGACGGATGGTCCGTTCGTGAACACTAAGATGCCCAGCGCGGCGAATAACACCCGGAGCAACTCGAAGCGACGAGCGTGGGCGGTCAGTTCGTCAGCCGTGGCCACCGGTGTTTCTTTCGAAAGGCGCAGATGACGTCCGCACAACCGCTCCACGTCCGAGATCTCGCCATGGAACTGAAGCGGGCCTGGATCATCCCGGTGGTATGTGGCCTCATCGGCGCAATCGTGATGCTCCTCGTGAACACGCAGGTTGGCCGACAGTACACGCAGCGACTCGACCTGACGGCGTCCTCTGATGAGCACGTGGCGAGCACGCTGGGGATCCCAGGTCTCGTTCCGGCGTGGCAGCCGCGGGCGATCGCAGACGACTTCATATCGCGGCTCGACGCGGAGGATTCGGGCGGGCGCTGCAATTGTCGGATCGTGGGATCAGACGCGACGGGCACCATCAGCATCTATGCGACCGAAGAGTCGGCTGATGCGGCGATCGCGCGTGCAAACGACATCGCCAACCGAATAATGGACGAACGCCGCGCCAAGTTCGACGAGCGAGCGACAGTCGTACGCGGCAGCCTGGTCGCGGATCTCGAGCGCCTGGACGCACAGGTCGAGGGCACCGCAGCGACCGATCCGGCCCATCTCTTCCTTGTAATCGAGCAGACCGAGTCGGCACGGCAGGTGGCAGCGGTTGATCGCCTCAGCAACGGTGACACCAAGGGCGTGAACGATCCCTATCCAGTCGGCGGGCCCGACCCCGAACCGAGATCGACCTCGACAACGTACGTAGTGCTCGGCGCACTCCTCGGCCTTGCAGTTGGTGTTGCGTTCGTTGTCGTCAGGCGAGCCATGAGTAGACGTGTGCTTTCGGCTGACGACCTTGCACGCTCCGGCGCACAACTACCATCGCCGCACCGCGTTCGGGACGGCGAGCACCTCGACCGCGGTGTCGCGGCGGCGCTTGCTGGC